>CAYZGF010000037.1:0-13967 GCA_964477595.1 uncultured Algimonas sp. | reverse complement strand
GCACGCTCTATAATATGGTCGGGTTTCAGACGAAGATGAAATATGGCGCGCAGACCGAAATCCTGCGAACCATCCCCGGATTGGAAAAGGCTGTCTTCGCACGATTGGGCGGCATCCACCGCAATACATTTATCAATTCACCCGTTCTGTTGAATAAACAACTGCAGCTGAAGTCCCGTCCGGATCTACGATTTGCGGGTCAGATCATGGGCGTAGAAGGCTATGTTGAAAGCGCCGCACTTGGCCTGATCACAGGTCGGATGGCAGCTGCACAAGCCAGAGGTCAGGATTTCAAAATACCGCCTTTAACAACCGCACTTGGTGCGCTCGTTGAACATGTGACAGGCGGTTTCATCACTGGACCAAAGGCAAAATTTCAGCCGATGAACGTGAACTTTGGCCTCTTCCCACCGATAGAAGGCGAGATTATCTACCCGAAAAAAGACGGCAAGCGGCGCCGTGGAAAGGACAAAACCCGCTACCGCAAGAGCCTCCTCGCGGCGCGGGCTTTGCAGGATATAAAGCCTTGGGCAGCCGCCTAATTAGGCACGATAACTGCGACGGCGATATTGCCGCCTTCCAAATTGTCGCCATCATAAACTAAGTTTCCCCCTAAAATGGCGAGATTTGCCGAATGTCCTGAATTTGAACTTATGGCTATCAAGGGAATAATAGTATCAACGGCGTCATCATTTTGGCCAATCAAATCTAAATCTGAGAAAATTTCATTGAAATTGATGCGGTAAATTTCACCCTCCGCAGACACAACGACGGTTCGTCCATATTGAGACTGTATGATCCCTTTGGGTGATCTAATTTTCGTGTGAGTATAAAGATTTAGGTGTGACTCAACATAGACCAAATGTTCAGCCTCCAACTCAATAGGTTGCTGAGTCGAAACCGTGAAGGTAACGCGCGGTGTATACCGACCATCTTTGACCTTATCCAAACCCACAGATTTTATCAGGGCCTTGTACTCCGGACCATATGCTGTGTCCGGCATGACATAATCCGGAAGCAATCTCTTGAAACGCTTTTCATCGTCTTGCTGGATAAGATATTTGAGGCCGCCCAAGAATTGCTTCGCCAGTTCCGGATTATTGCGTAGGACTTCAGCGTCAAAAATCGGCATTTCCCGCTTCACCTCTTGCGCGCGTTGGAATTGGTTCATGGTAGAAATGGGTTGAGCCGCAAAGGCTCCTATCGCGAGAAGTCCGGCCGCAAGAACCGTCGGGATACGAATGTCACGTTTGGTCTTAGGCATGGCAATGAACCAAAGCGATTGGACAAAGGCCCATGTAACCACCAAGGCCAAGAAGAAACGTTCGACCGTATAGCCATATTCAAAAATTCGTACAAAGACGGCGACGGCCAACAGAACAGCGGCAGGCAACATAATCCAATGCCAAGCCGCTCGGTAAAAGCGGACAAAGCCGCTTTCCTTCAGAACCTTCGGTTCCAGCATTAACCAGACTAACATGCCGACACCGATGAAGGGCGAGACAAGTTGCGCAATCTCGCCCTTTGGCAGTTCCCATTGAATGAGAACTTTCGCGCCGTAAGCCATGACAATCAGCGCATAGATGATAACCAGAGGGGCCAACATCCAAGTTCCAAGAAAGGATAATGCCCTCGCTTCAAAACTCAGTTCGGTGACATCTTCCGCTTCCCCATATTTGGGCAAAGTGCCGAGCCAATACACAGGAGCGAGGAAGGCCAATCCAATTGGTAAAATGGTTTCAAACGTTAGCTTATCTATATCCAAGCCAAATAGAGCCTTCACCGCTTCTGAAATCGCAACCATGCCCAACAAGAAGATAACGCTACCAACCGTAGCAAAGAGCGCCCCTGTCCAAAGTTTTTGTGTGAAATTCCACACATTACGGTCGTCCCGCCCGGCACGCCAAGCTGCCGCATTGCCCAGAAAGAGAATAGCTCCGCCAATTGCCATAGCCGCCGTGAAATCCAGCTCGCGAGAAAAATAGCATAAGACAAACGCGATTAAGGCTGACAAGACTCCAAAAAGCACACCAGACAGAGGCGAGCCTTTCCGCGCTTCTGTGATGAGCTTGACGATGACGGCAACATAACCGGCGAGAATAAAGCCGGAGGCGATATAATATTCGTCTTTATAGGACCAAAAATTGAAATGATTATTGGCGATGATCCAGATCGTGAAAGCCGCCATGACGGCAACAGGGATAGGGAAACGCCTGATGACAGCTTCAAAATCCGGGAGGCGTCCACCTAAACGTTTCATCCAGCTCATATCTTTCCCTTTATAGCAGCCGCCATAAGACGAGCTTGCTTGGAGAGTGGTCCATAGTCAACTTTGTCTGAAACAGGGTCAAAACCCTGCCGTCCCATGCGTTTCAAAAATCCGGGTATGAGGGCGACATAGGCCAACGCAGGAAACAAAATACTTACTACATTAGCGCTCGCAGCTTCATAGGACGCCTTGGAAGCTGACAGGATATCTTTAAAGTCTAAATTCTGCAAAGCGCGGTCATGATAATATCCATAGGATCGCGCCAAGCCGGTCAGACCCCAAGCCTCTCCTGCTCTGATGACCTGTTCGTCCGGCGTTCCACCTAGAACTTTAACCGCAATCTGCATCAACTGACCTGATGTTTGTCGAGCATAGTCTTGGGCGTCGTCCATGTTAGCAAAAGGCTGTGGGTCGAGATCGCGCGCACGCCCGTCTATTAATCGATCAATCCAAAATCGCGGCACATCCGTTCTACGCAGCATTTCTGATAATGGGGTCGAGATCTCATGCCGCCTCACCTCTTTATCAGAGTAAATCTCATCTATGGCCTCTCGCCACCACTCATATCTAATCTGGCCCAACATAGGTTCAGACGTGACATCTGGCACTTTTGAGAGTTCATAATGAAAAGCGTAAAGAATCAATAAGTCGTCGCGACCTTGCGGATTGGACATTAATGCGGCCCGATATCGATCCGGATCAGCCTTTTTCAGGGCTTCGCGCGTAGTAAGATTAAGCTCTGCCATAGTCATTATCGAGTTTATTACGGATGGTGTCTTTGCGCGGCTTGCCCCGCTTTGGCAATCTGCTTATGCCATTGCCTATAGGATAAATAACACAAGTCGAAAGGACGTTTCATGACACGTACACTACTCACGGGGGCCGCGGCCCTGATGATGGCCGGGACGGCCACAGCCCATACAGGCGCACACGGGCAAAGCGTTATGACTGAAATCGTGCATTGGCTGAGCAGTCCGGTTCACAGCGCAGGCACATTCATTGCCCTCGCCGCAGTCATCGGCGCCGTTATCTATATCCGTCGTCGTAAAGCGTAGGGAGAGGCACCAATGTTACATTCAATTCTCTCTAAATTTGATTCACAGATCGAAATTGCTGACGCACATTGCGACATCCCTTGCGGCATTTATGACGCTCGGATCGTGACATATTATGCGGTTTCCGCACTTCGCCAGATCGACATCTTGCTTAGCCTGAAAGAAAAAGGTCTTTCTGAGACAGGTTTTGCCATGCAAGTTGCCCGCAATACCGCGAAGAAAGAAGAAATGGCTGAAAACTGCAAACACCAGACGCGCATCATCTGGGGCGATTTCATGAAGCCTAAGAACCAAGAAGATATGGCCAAATGCCACGAAGCCGCGCATGCGATCATGCTGGCGGGTTCTGCCGTGAAGCAAGACCTGCACCGCGAAGATGGTGAGAAGCTCGTCGCGGCGGCAAATGAGTTTGCCGAAATTTTCTGGGCTTCAAAAGGTGTGAAGACCAAAAAAGTCACAACACCTTACGCGCCAAATGTCGAAGTCGTTGAACCTGATCTCTAATGTTTAAAATCGCCAAAGTGCGCGGGGAGTCCATGACCCCTGCTCTCTCTCCCGGCGATTATATAATTTTTACCAAAGCCCGGGCATTACGTCCGGGCTTTGTCGTTTTAGTGGACCATTCGAAATATGGGCTCATCGTAAAACGTATCTCATCTGTTCAAACGGACGGCGTGTTCTTGCAAGGCGACGGACCGGAAAGCACGTCCAGCGAAGCCATGGGCCTCATCCCGCACGAAAGACTCAGAGGCCGCGCCCGACTGGCGATAACGCCAAAAGGGCTAAAACGGCTCTAAGCGTCGGCTCGCTCACCACCCGTATTCACGCCGCGCTTCAATTTCAGCGCCAGCAAGAGCGGCGATGCAACGAAAATGGACGAATATGTCCCGACAAAGACGCCCCAAATCATCGCAAATGAGAAGCCTTTCAGAGCCGCTCCCCCGAGGACATAAAGCGCAACGAGTGCAAGTAGGGTCGTCATGGATGTTAAAATTGTCCGTGAGAGCGTATCATTGATCGAGATATTCAAGACCTCCGGCAGAGGCATTTTCTTAAACTTCCGTAGGTTCTCACGAATACGGTCGTAAACAATCACCGTATCGTTCAACGAGTAACCGACAATGGTCAGGATCGCTGCGATAATTGTGAGGTTAAATTCAATCTGGGTCAGACTAAAGACACCAATCGTCAAGATCACATCATGCGCCAGAGCCATCACGGCACCCAGGCCGAACTGCCACTCAAACCGGAACCAGATATAGCCCAGAACCATGATCAGGGCCAAAGCCACAGACATCAGGCCCTTTCGGCGTAACTCACCCGAAACCTGCGATCCGACGACTTCGGTATTCCGGACGTAATATTCGCCAATGCGCTCTTCTAAACCTGCTTTCACACGGTCCAATGCTGCTTGCTGAGCGCCTTGGCCTTCTTCGCCACTCTCGTCTTGCAACTGCAAACCAATCCGCATCAGACGATGAGTGATCGGGTTACCCTCTTGGTCAAGAGCCCCAACCGGTGGCTGGATCCCTTGAACGGTCGCCCCGTCAAAGCCCATATCCGACAGAGCCGCCCGAATGGCTGCATCATCCGGATCACCTTTAGTGTTTATCTCAATGACAGTACCGCCTGTGAAATCGATACCGTAATTCAGGCCACGCGTTGAAAAGAGGAAAATCGAAGCAATAATAGCCAAAATAGAAAAGGCCGCGGCAATCATGCGTACGTTGATAAACGGGACGCGCGGTTCCTGCGGCAGGATGCGGACGAGTGAAATATCTTTCATCGGATCAGCCTTAGATCGGAAGCGTTTTAGGACGTTTACCGCGCAACCAAGTGGCGGTCAGCAAACGGGCGAAAATAACAGCGGTAAAGACGGACATCACAATACCAATGGCGAGGGTCACGGCGAAGCCTCGTACCGGGCCGGAACCAACAAAGTAGAGTGTAATCGCCGCAATCAAGGTCGTGATGTTGGCGTCCAAGATTGGTGCCATAGAGCGCTTATAGCCTGTCTCAATCGCATTAATGGGGGTTTTTCCGTTATAGGTCTCTTCGCGAATACGCTCAAAGATCAACACATTCGCATCAACCGCCATACCAATTGTCAGGATAATACCCGCGATCCCCGGCAATGTGAGCGTCGAGCCAAAGAGTGAGAGCGCCGCGGCAATCAAAACAATATTCGTCGCTAGGGCGAGATTGGCAATTGTACCGAAGCGCAGACCATAGCTGAGCCACATAAAGATAAAGACGCCAAAGAGGCCAATCGCCGAAGCGACCTTACCCGCACGGATCGAGTCCGCACCAAGTGACGGATCAACTGTGCGTTCTTCAACAATCGTCAACTTGGCTGGAAGCGCACCTGCGTTCAGAAGCAAAGCCAAGTCACGAGCAGATTCCATTGTGAAGCCGCCCTCAATAAAGCCAGACCCGCCTGTAATCGCAGACCGGATATTTGGCGCTGTGATGATCTCTCCGTCCAAAACAACAGCGAAACGCTTATTAATATTGCGGGCCGTCATGCGGCCAAACTCAGTTGCACAAGCCACATTGAAGGAGAAGTTGACGACAGCACCATTATTTTCAGGATGCGGGCCACCGGACGAATCTTTCAAACAGTCGCCCGTGATCCGTGTGCGTTCCGTGACGATCAAGCCACCGCCCTGACCATTCGTGGCAGAGAAAGGATAATAGATATCACCAGCCGCTACACGTCCTGTTTCCATGGCGACAGAGATAGCCTGATCATTCGTTGAATCTTTTTCATTTACGAGATGGAAGGACAGATTGGCCGATTTATTGATCCGGTCTTTAATTTCATCAATGTTCTGCGCACCAGGCACTTGGAGCAAAATTCGACGATCCCCTTCAGGCGCAAGAATCAGTTCTAAATTACCGTTTGGATCAATCCGCCGTCCCAAAACACCAATCGATTTTTCAATTGTTTGCTTTCGAATATATTCGATATTCGCATCCGTAATCTCGACACGGATGTTTTTGTCAGATTCGCGGGTAACGCGAGTCGTTTTAGCGGAGCTGAGTTGAGTCGGATCTATGGGTTGAGATAATTCCTGCAGGATTGGCATGGCCTTGTCTGCGTCTTCCTTGGATCTCATTCGCGCAAGAATCGTCCCGTCATCGGTCCGGACAAATTCCGTGCGTGGTCGGTCTTCCGCATTTCGGAAGGCTGCATTGATACCGGTTCGCTCATTAATTAGCGCCTGAGTCAGAATGGAGGACAAATCGACCTCCAGCAGCATATGTGCGCCGCCCTGCAGATCGAGACCGAGATTAATTGTTCGCTGCATTGCCCCCGGCAGATTTTCACGGGTCTTTTCATTCAGCGCATTTGGGATGGCCAGAAGCAGTCCTAAAAGGACAGCCCCGAAAATCATCAAAATCTTAGATCGCGAAAAAAACAGCATAAGCTCAAGCCTTTAGCCAAGAATTTGAAGGAAGACTTAGCCTGCGTCGTTTGCAGCCGTTACGTCATGTTTAGCGGCAACCATAGCGCGGGCCACTTTCAGCTCTGACTGACCCGATGTGATAATAATATCTTCGTCAGACACTTTCTTGATCTTCCCGATCAGACCGCCGCGGGTGATAATTTCATCACCGCGTTTCAACTCAGCCACCATAGCTTTATGTTTTTTGGCCTGTTGGCTTTGAGGCCGCAAAATCAGGAAATAAAAAATAAGGATAAGCGGACCAAAGAGCAGAAGCGAGTTCATAATAGACCCACCGGCGCTCGGCGCAGATTGTTGGATAAGTGTGATCAGCATGTGGTCCCCGCGTCAAACTAAAGGAGTGGCGGGCTATCCCCGCTCGGTTGAGTTAAAACGCTATATAGGGAGGGTAACCGCCATTGCAACGCGCAATGGCGGGTTAATCTGTTTGTCTATCGCGTGACGCAGTGACCAACCGGCAACGTAATACGCTGACCCGGGGTCAGAGCATTTGGATTGGCAATGTTATTGCGCGCAATAATGTCCTTGACGCCAACACATGTGCGGCGGGAAATTGAATAAAGCGTGTCCTTTGGCAAGACCGCATAAATGGCTTCAGCGGCACCTACGAACTCAACTTGTGGCGTTTCAATCACGGGCGCAGGCTCAACAATACGAAGCGTGACATAGCCGTCACGCACGGGAGCACTTGCGAAAATGGGCTGTGAAACTGTGTTGATACTTTCAACAATAACGCCCGGAATGCGAATGCGCTGACCAATGGACAAAGCCGTTCCGGATAGTCCGTTTTCAGATTGGATCGCCGCGATCGACGTGTCGTAACGCTTGGAGATATTGTAAAGCGTATCACCCTTGGACACTGTGTGAATTTTAGGCGCTGTGACTGTTGTCGCAGAGGTTTCCGGTGCGAAAAGTTCGACCTGATAACTGGGTGCTGTTTCGGTGACAGTTGCGGTCGTCGTCTCAGGATAAATATATTGCTGGTCGAAATTCAGCCCATTGGCATCGCGATATGCACGGATACGCGCCGCTTCATCCAGTAAGGCCTGATATTCTTCGTCTGTCAGATCATCCGCGTTAAAATGCTGTGCCTTCACAACACCATTTTCATCATATTCAATCGGCGCGTTAATGATGGACTCGACGGATTGTCCAACCGGCTCGACAATGATGTTATAGTTGGATTGAGCGAAGGTTGCTGTGCTGCAAAGCGTTAGAGCTGCAGAGAGTAATAATGTTGTTGCGCGCATGTCCCGTTCCGTTCGAATGCATTTAGATCTGGCAGACTATGAAGGAACGTGATTAACGAAAGGCTAAGCGAGTTAGCTTTCCTGCGGCACCTCTTCTTTTGGGCGCTGTAAGATCGCGACAGCAATGATCGAAATCTCATAAAGCAAATAAATCGCCCCGCCCAAAATAAATTGCGTGATAGGGTCCGGCGGTGTCGCGAAAGCGGCAAAGACAGCGATACCCAGAACCGCATATTTTCGTTTACCCCGAAGACCATCTGCCGTCACGACGCCAATGCGCCCCAGCAGCGACAGGATTACCGGCAGCTGGAACGCCAAACCAAAAGCGAGGAACAGGACCATGGAGAGCGACAGATAATCACTGACCTTCGTCATCAGCTCGATCGTTTCGCCTGCTCCCAAATTCTGCTGATTGAGCGCAAACTCCATGACAAACGGAAAAACAAAAAGAAAAACCAGTGTTGCTCCGGCAAAAAACAAAATGGGAGAAATAATGAGATAGGGCAGAAAGGCCGAGCGTTCGGTTTTATAAAGTCCCGGCGCCACAAAACGGTAGAGTTGAAACGCAATCACCGGAAAGGCGATCACAACCCCACCGAAGAGTGCGATCTTCATTTTCACAAAAAAGGTTTCGAGCGGATGTGTCGCGATCAATCCCAGGTCAATTGGCTCTATGCCCTTCTCCACCAAACCAACATTATAGCGAATTAAAGCGACTTCGAAGGGCTGCATAAGGAAAGCGATAATCTGGCGCAAAAACGGCGCACAAATGATGCAACCAACCACAAGGGCAAGGCACATTTTGATCAGGCGGGACCGAAGTTCCAGCAGATGGTCTAGTAGTGGCGCTTCGCTGGCGGCCACCTCATCGACATGTTCGATCTTCTCAGTCATCTGTCGGTGCGTCGTCTTTTGGAGTGGGCTTATGTGGAGACGACAAATCCGTACTCTCCCGAATGTCATTATCCAAAGCCCGCATTTCGTCGTCCAGCCCCAAATCAATTTTTCCCATTGATTTCATTTGCTCTATTTCGCGACGAATTTCTGCGACTTCATTATCTACATCCATATCGTCAAAGGCAGATTTGAACTCGTTGCCCATCGCTCGAATACGGGCCATCCACTGCCCAATCGTGCGCATAAGTTGCGGCAGGTCCTTAGGACCCACAAAAATGATCGCCAAAAGGACGATCACGAGCATTTCGGGGAAACCGATGGATGGGAGCATGGGCCTTGGCCCTTCTAGGGTGAAAGCTTACTTCTTTTTGACCTTAATATCTTCGGCCTTAGGTGTGACGTCCAGCGCGTCATCCGCTGCATCTTTCATATCTTCGACGTTATCTTTCAAACCCTTACGGAAAGAATTTATACCTTTGCCCATATCACCCATGATTGATGAGATTTTACCACGTCCGCCAAATACGAGCAAAACGATTACGGCAATAATGAGTAGTCCGGACCAGTGTGGCATAGGGGTTTTCCTTTAGCTTTCGATTGAAAGATAGAGAGACAAGCGCGCGGCATCAACCCGCTTTAAGCATCGTCCTCACCCTCATCGAGGAAATCCTCGAAAAATTCAGGCTCTTCCGTCTCATCCAGCGGATCTTCATCAATCGAGAGGTCGTCCACCATCATCGGCTCCGGCATTTCGAAATCCTTTGGAAGACGCGGATCTAGAAGGCCTGCCGCTTTCAAATCGTCGCGCCCCGGCAAGTCAGAGATCGTTTCCAAATTGAAATGCGCTAAAAATCCGTCTGTTGTGCCGTAAGTCACAGGACGTCCGGGAGTACGGCGACGACCCCGCAGGCGTAACCACCCCAGCTCCATTAAAACATCCAATGTCCCCTTCGAGACGGCCACCCCGCGAACATCTTCTATCTCAGCCCGCGTCACGGGCTGATGATAGGCAACAATTGCTAGGGTTTCTAAGGCTGCGTTGGACAGCTTTCGACGGGCCTCTTTCACATCAACGAGATGCGGTGCGAGGTCGGGAGCTGTCTGGAACCGCCACCGATCCGCGACGCGGACGAGGTTTACGCCCCGACCTTCGTAATCCCTAACAAGCCGGGCCAGCAACGCGCCGACATCCGCATCTTCCGGCATACGGTCCCGCAAAGTCTGCACGTCGATGGGCTCTACCGCTGCAAATAAGAGAGCTTCGAGATGGCGCAAATTGGCATCTACGTCCCCACTCGTTTTTAGGCGCTCGGTCAGACTGACAACATCAGCCTCTATCCCGGCCGCTGCCTTATTTATCCGGTCAGATGTTTTGCTCATGCTTTACTCTCCTCGGCGGCTTTTCCTCTCAGGTAAATGGGAGCAAAAGCTTTCATCTGCCGCAACTCAATATGGCCTTCTTTGGCAAGCTCTAAGCCCGCTAACAGCGAGCTCGCGCGGACAGACGCTTGAGGAACGCCGTCAGCGCCAATTTCTCCGCCATCCGGCAACATATCATCCAGTGAGACCCAATCCGACAAATCGACGCCCACGGCATTTAATGCGCGGCGCAATCGGTTGCGGGCATCATCCAAACTCATGACCCGCGGCTTTGGAAGTTTATGATTTCTGATCGCGGCGCGAGAACGGGTGGTGCCGTAAGCTTTTAGCAGGTCGAAAATCTCGGCCTCGAAAATCGGCGATGTCCGACTACGCAACCCTTCCGGTGCGCCACGGACATGTACCGCATCCCCCGTTGTCGGCAACCGCATGAGACCATCGACAGCGCGGCGCATCGCCTCCAACCGCTCCAAACGAAAGGCCAAATGCGCGGCCAGCTCTTCCGCTTCGGGTTCAGCCTCTCCCGCATCACGAGGCAGGATCAGCCGGGATTTGAGATAAGCCAACCACGCCGCCATAACGAGGTAATCCGCCGCCAATTCAATCCGCAAATCCTGTGCGGATTTAATGAAGGCGATATATTGCTCTGCAAGTTCGAGAATGGACAAACGCGCCAGATCAACTTTCTGCTTTCGCGCCAATTCCAAGAGCAAATGCAAAGGTCCGCCATAACCATCCAGATCAAGGACAAGTCCCTCACCTTCATCTGCAGCTTCATTTGCGGCGTCAAATTTCAGATCTTCTTGGAAGTCTTCGTTCATGACGTTGTTAGACCCATCAGCGCATCAAACTCAGCTTCAGCGGCTTGCCGATCAAACGAGGAGATATGATCAGCGCAATTATCTGCAATCACGGCACGGGCATATGCCTGTCCGGATAGGGTTTGCGCCCCCTTGGCGACTTTCACACTGTCGGCCAAACGACCGGAACATTGCAGGGCGATATCACAACCGGCTTTTAATGCGCGCTCTGTTTTGAGTGTCAGGTCACCGGAGAGAGCTTTCATATCCAGATCATCGGTCATAAGCAGACCGTCAAACCCAATAGTCTTGCGAATAAGCTCGGTCAGAGACTGTTTCGAAACGGTTACGGCAGATCGAGAGCTATGCGTGTAAACGGCATGGGCGGTCATCGCCATGGGAGCATCACTCAATTTCCTGAACGGTACAAAATCCGTCGCTTCCAATGTCTCGCGGTCAGCGTCAATTTTTGGCAAAGCCTTGTGGCTATCTACGGTCGCGCGCCCATGACCGGGAATATGTTTGATAACAGGTGCCACGCCACCGGACATTAGCCCTGCCATCGCCGCGTGCGCCATCTCAACAATATCTTCGACAGAATTGCCCAAAGCGCGGTCGGAAATAATCGGGTCTGCATTTGGCTGCGGCAAGTCCAGAACAGGTGCGCAATCCGATGTGATCCCGACTTCACGTAAATCATCTGCGATAAGACGGTGGCCGAGATAACAGGCCCGCAGCCCCTTTTCCTGATCACGTCGGTAAATCGATGCATAATCATCGCCGGACGGAAAACTTCGCCAATGCGGAGCGCGGAGGCGTTGAACGCGACCCCCTTCCTGATCCACAAAGATGAGCGTATTCCGGCCCATTGTGTCGCGAATATCCGACGTAAGAATCTTTAGCTGATCGGGATTTTCAACATTGCGGGCAAACAGGATGACGCCCCACGGGTTCGCGTCCCGCAAAAACACCGATTCAGATTTTTTGAGCCGCTGCCCCGACAGACCAATTATGCAGGAGAGCGGCGCAGACATCGCCTATCGTTTCGCCACAAAGCAAGCCTGGCCTGCCGCTTTGAAAGAGTTGCAAAGGGATTGCGCCGCGGATTTATCCGCTAGTCCCGCAACGCGAGTCCGATAGTAAATGCCCTTATCGCCCAAATCGGCACGCTTCACATCGGCATATGTGCCGGACACTAATCCCGGAAACTTCTGCTGAAGTGAGGTCCAGACCGCTCTTGCATCGGCCTCGGATCGTGTTGATGAAACCTGGACAACCCAATCAGACTTTCGGCTGGCGACCGCCGATGTGGTCGGTGCTGATGCAGCCGGTCTGGATGGCGGCGTTACGGCCGGACGCTCTACAATCGGTTCCCGCGCAGGTGTTTCAACAACCGGCTCAGGCGTCTCAATTTTAATGGGTTGTTCCGGCAAAGCTTCCGGGGTCGCTTCAGTTGTCGGCGAATTACCGTCCATAACTTCAAAGACAACTTTGTCTTGGTTTGGCGTTTGCGCGCCTCCCGCTTCTTCCGGTTTAACTTTAAAGGGTGTGTTATCCGCCGTGATACGCGGAGGATCAGAACGATCACGCACCCCCGGAGTATAGAGCTTCATAACGATGAAAGCCGCAAGTAGAAGCCCGGCGGCCACCAGGGCCAGCTTAATCATGGGGTTGAGCCCCTCCCGCTCGCGCACATCAAAAGGCTGCAGCGCGTCTTGTGCGACATCCAGATCGGGGGAAAATTCTTGTGGCGTATCAGACATGGGAACTCATTTTCATATGCATTGCTATCCCGACTCGGCGTCAGAAAATAGGGCAGATTTCAGCATAGGGACCAAGGTTAAGATAATCTTACCACCCTGTGAGAGCGATTTAGAAATATCCGGCCGGTTGATAGAGCTTTTTATGCTCAGAAATCGCAAAACTATCCGTCATGGACGCGATATAATCACAGACAACACGCGCGGTCTCAAACGTCTCCGGCCCATTGGTTTGCTGATACAGATGCTTCGGCAGAAGCTGTGGCTCAACAATGAAAAGTTCAAATAATTCCCGTACGACACGCCCCGCTGTACTCATCATACGGTTGACCTTGAAATGCTTATACATGTTTTCAAACAAAAACGCCCGGAGCGGTTTTTCCTTCGCACGGAAGCTTTCAGAGAAATCAACGACAGCGTGATCCAAATTTCGAATGTCATCCGCGCTCTTTGGATTGGCTGCCTCAATTCGCTTACGCGTTTCGGCCAAAACATCAGCAACCATATATCCAATCATATCTCGGACGGATTCGTGGATCAGGCGATTTTCAGGGATATCGGGATAACGGCGGCGGACATCATGGAACATCTCACCGACAAATGGGACTTGGGTCACATCTTTGACCGAGAACAGCCCTGCACTCAGCCCGTCATCCAAATCATGGTTATTATAGGCAATATCATCGGCCAGCGCCGCAACCTGCGCTTCCGGTCCGGCGAATGTTTCCAGCTCTAAATCTTCCCAATTTTCAATAGCGGTCAATGCCCATGGCAGGCGCGCAATATCAGATTTCCGTTGAACCAGCGGCCCATTATGTTTCGCAATGCCTTCCAGCGTTTCCCAGGTTAGGTTCAATCCATCAAACTCGGCATAGCGTCCTTCGAGATGGGTGACGATGCGTAGGGTTTGCGCATTATGGTCAAAGCCACCATAAGGTTCCATACAGGCGGCCAAAGCATCCTCGCCCGAATGTCCGAAAGGCGGATGACCCAGATCATGCGCCAACGCCAAACATTCCGCCAAATCCTCATCCAAGCCCAAAACCCGCGCAATGGACCGCGCGATTTGCGAGACTTCCAGACTAT
>CAYZGF010000036.1:12249-14452 GCA_964477595.1 uncultured Algimonas sp. | reverse complement strand
GATTCAAATTTCCCGGACATTGTGAAGGGCGATGTTTGGCCGTCTTCGGCCAGAATATAACTTCCATCGGCCTGGAGCATATAGTTCGATGCAAAGCGGGGCTTGAGTTCCGCTGAAACCTTGAAGCCGGTCTCTGTCATGCCAAGCGGGTCAAAGAAGCGCTCTTGTAGCGCTTCACCAAGCGTTTGCCCCGTTACGACTTCGGCGATGCGGCCCAGAATATCGATGGAATAGGAATAGAACCATTGCTCGCCGGGTTGTCCCAATAATGGCAACATCGGCATTTTATCCATATTCTCCGCCATGGATGTCTGGGGATCAAACAGTCCCGCACCCTGCCATGCCTCTTCAATCGGATTGCCGCCAAAAATGCCGTATGCCATGCCGGACCGGTGGAGCAGTAAGTCTTCAACCGTCATGGGACGCGTTTGATCCTCATATTTCGGCGTCCCGTCCTCGCCTAGGCTAACAACCTTCATCTGGGCGAGTTGCGGAATATATTTAGAGGCCGGGTCAGATAGCTTGAGCTTCCCCTCTTCGCGTAAATCCATAATCAGCGCCGAGGTCATGGGCTTCGTCATGGAATAAACGCGGTAGACCGTGTTGGATGTCACGGGCGTGCCGCGCTCCCGATCTGCCAAACCAAAACTGTTGCGGTAGACTGTTTCACCTTCGTCAAACACCAAGGCTTGGACGCCGATAATCTCGCCGCGCTCCACCGCTCCTGATAAGAGTGCATCCATCGCCGCCGTGTCAAAACTCGGAGCGCTCTTCACTTCCGGCGTAATATCTGCACCCGAAGAACATGCGGCGACCCCCATAATGAGCGTTGAAAGCAAGAGTTTTTTGAAATGTGTCATCCTGCAACTGTGACGCTTTTGGCTCTCTGGTCAAGCGCATCATTTTGCGGCAAAGCCAATCAATGATGATTTGGGTAATCCGTATATGTCTTGCTGCGCTCTTGCTCTACTTGATTGTGGCGATGCTTGCATTTTTCGCACAACGAAAAATTCTCTACTTCCCGCCGGGTCTGTATCATTCTCCCCCCGCAGGCATGGTCGAAGTTAGAACCGAGTCAGGACATCTCGGCTGGTATAGTCCCGCACAAGACGCGCGCCCAACGATCATGGTCTTCCATGGCAATGCGTCGTCTATCGATAGCAATCTGCATATCTTCCGGGACTTGCAGGCAGCGGGCTACGGCGTGTGGTCGGTCGGATATCCCGGCTATCCGGGGACAGAAGGCAACCCGACACAACGCAATCTGGTGGCGGCCGCAACGGCTCAATATGAACATCTGTCAGAGATGGGAGTCGACAATATTGTTTATTACGGCACGTCATTGGGCGCGGGGGTCGCGTCACAACTGGCGTCAAAACATCAACCTGATATGTTGATCGTCGATGCGCCGTTTAACTCAGTAGCCGATATGGCACGCAAGCAAATGCCATTCCTCCCGACGGGGATCTTGCTCAAGGATAAATGGAAATCGGACGTCGCACTGGAAGGCTTAGACATGCCGCTCATCTGGATTCACGGGACGGCAGATAAGGTCATTCCCCTATCAGAGGGGCAGAAGCTTTATAACGGATATGGAGGTCCGAAATCCGCGCATATTTTGGACGGGGCAAACCATAATAATACCTGGCTGAGCGGTGGCCGGGAAATCGTTTTAACCGCACTCGAAAAATTGTGAAATTGGCGGGTTCGTTTTAACCTATCCCTCACAAACTCTCTGCCATAGACCGTGATTATGAACGCACCACTTTCGCTTAGCTCTGTCTCAAAATCCTTCGCCGGGAAACCGGCCGTCACGGATGTCTCCTTTACGGTAAAACCCGGCGAAATCATCGGGTTTCTCGGGCCGAACGGCGCAGGGAAAACGACGACACTCCGTATGGCACTCGGGCTTATCAAACCGGATAGCGGCACTGTGGAACTCTTCGGCGAAACACCCGGCGAAGCCGCTTTCGGACGAATTGGATTTCTGCCGGAAGAGCGTGGCCTGTATAAAAAACAAACAGCGCGCGAAGCCATTGCCCATATGGCGCGGTTGAACGGATTAAAGAAAAAAACAGCCTTCACGCTGGCGGATGAGCTTTTGGACAAATACGGTTTGGGCGAGGCCAAGCGGAAGAAGAATATAGATATGGCCAAGGGCATGGCGCAGCCCATGGTGCAGCGCCCCGAGGATTGCAGCAGC
>CAYZGF010000036.1:11134-12239 GCA_964477595.1 uncultured Algimonas sp. | reverse complement strand
GTGCAGCTCCTCGCCGCGATTGCGCATGACCCTGAATTTCATATACTCGATGAACCATTTTCGGGCCTCGATCCCGTCAATCAACAGGTTTTGGAAGAGATGGTGCGCGAGATCGCATCACGTGACCGAACGATCATCTTCTCTACCCATGTGATGGAACATGCGGAACGCCTGTGTGACCGTATCATCTTGATGGCGTCAGGACGAAAAGTGTTTGACGGCACGACGGAGGAGGCTTTAGCCCAAGCGCCGAGACGCGTTATATTGGGGTCGGACATGGACGGCCTTTCTGAGCTGATTGAACCCTTCGCCGCCAGCGTGGATCCACGCCCCAGTGGTGACCTCGCCCTCACCCTCAAACCGGGTGCGCAAGCCCATGACATTTTGGAACGCTCCGTCGCGCAGAGCCTGCGCCTCTCCCGATATGAACCCATCCGCCCCACATTGCATGAGGCCTTTGTCACATTGGTAGGCGAGGATGTGCGCCAAGATATGGACCTGAATGCGGGAGAAACAGCATGAGCCGCCTGCCAAAAGTCAATATGCGCCGGACCTTCCTGATCGCCCGCCGGGACTATCTCGGCTATGTGAAGACTTGGGGCTTCTGGATTTCATTCCTTCTACCCTTCATCTTTGGCGCTTTTGGCTTTTTCATGGCAACGGCTGATTTGGACCTAAGCCCGACACAACACGTCACAATTCTGGATGAGACCGGCCTCCACAAAAACGGCCTTTTAGACATTTATGACGAAATGATGGAAGACCGGGCAAAAGGCGTTTTGTCCGCAAAAGCCTTCTTCATTCAGGACAAAAAGAAGCGAGACGAATTTCAGAGAATTTTGGAAGCCGACGGAACAAAGGCTGCGCAAGACTATATCACGGAAAATGTCCCCGGACTTTCCACGGGCTATGAAACCCCCATTGCGGAGTTTAAATTTATAGACGCTCCAGCTGACAATCTGGACGGTCTTATGCCGTATTTAAAAGGCGAAAAGCTCTTGGATATTGACGGCGAAAGCGCCCCGCTGGGCGGGGTCGTTATCTTCAAAACCGGCTCTGAACCCGCGCGACCCGAAACCGAATATTGGACGAGCAATGTCAATAA
>CAYZGF010000036.1:0-11034 GCA_964477595.1 uncultured Algimonas sp. | reverse complement strand
GGCGCTTACATGTTGCTCACCTCTATGTTGGAAGAAAAACTCAATAAGCTCTTGGAAATGATGCTTGCGACAACACGGTTTTCAGAAATCATTCTAGGTAAATTATTGGGCGTCGCAGCCCTGACACTCTCAATGATGGCACCTTATATCCTCGTCGGGATTGCCGGTGTGATCGGGTATGTCTTCTTTGGACCCGATCAAGATGTCGTCAAAGGGCTGGTTTCATCCTTTAATGCGAAGATGATCATATTCCTGATTATCTATCTCATTCTTGGTTATGTCTTATATGGCGCTTTCTTCATTGCGTTGGGATCTTTGTCCTCATCGATGCAAGACGCGCAAACCCTGACGACACCAATCCTATTCGTCCTGATGGCTTGCCTAATCGTGATCCCCTTGGGATTTTCAGATCCGGATAGTCCGCTATTGCGCATTGCGACCTTTATTCCGTTCTCTGCCCCCTTCGCCGCCATTGTCCGATTGCCGTCAGACCCGCCACTTTGGGAACTCATTTTATCGACAGCCTTCCTGACGCTTTTATGTATCGGGACCATTGCGATGGCCGGGCGCATCTTCCGCTTTGGCGTCTTGTCAGGTGCGGGGGCAGAAGTCGTGATCGCTTGGTTTAAACGTGTGGTTCTGCGACGTAGCGCCTAGATGACTTTAGTGCTCAGACGACCTATATAGTCTTTATGAGCAACCCCGATCATATAAGAGATGCCATTCTAAAGTCCGCATTGAAAATTGCGCCTTTTGAGGGCTGGACACGTCTGACACTGAAACGCGCGGTACGCGAGGCCGGATATCCGGAGGGGTCAGACGCGCTTTATTTCGAAAAAGGCGTGGCAGATATCCTAGGTCACTGGTCTGATACGTTGAATAGCCAGACAGAGACAGAGATCAGAGCGCTGGATTTAGACGCCATGAAGATTCGTGAGCGCGTCACCCAAGCTGTGCTGATTAGATTACAAGCCATTGGCCGACATGAGGAAGCCGCCCGCCGGGCCTCTTCGCGCCTCGTCTTACCCGATATGGCCTCCACAGGCGTCCGACAACTTTGGAGCGCCGCGGATACGATTTGGCGCGCCATTGGCGACACCTCGACAGATGCGAATTATTATTCGAAACGGGCAATCCTGTCTTCCGTTATCGGGGCCACATTGCCGGTCTGGCTATCTGATCAATCAGACGACAAAGCCACGGCACGGGCCTTTTTAGATGCCCGTATTGAAAATGTGATGAGCTTCGAAAAACTGAAATGGCGGGTTAAAAGCGTCACGAAAAACATGCCCGAACCCGCCGAAATCCTCGGTCAGCTTCGTTACGGTGGATTAGACTTTTTATCGCGTCCCAAGAAAGGGCGTGCGCGCAGACGACGTTATTCGCGCTGATCAGTTTGCAGCGCTTTATGCCAAACGGCATCAGCCAAATCCGAAAAGACTTTTGAGACGTCCGTATCAGCCGCAGCAACGGGCAGACCTTGATCTCCGCTTTCGCGGATAGACATCTCCAAAGGCGCTGCCCCCAAATATTCAATTCCCAATTTATCAGCGTCCCTTTGCGCCCCACCGGAACCAAAAATATGATGTGACGACCCGCAATCGGGACATGTGAAAACCGCCATATTTTCAATCAGGCCCAAAACCGGAATGTCGACTTTTTCGAACATGGCGACCCCCTTGCGGGCATCAAGCAATGCCAGATCTTGCGGCGTTGAGACGATGATCGCGCCACCCGGTTTGATATCCTGTGCCAAGCCAAGCTGCGCATCTCCCGTCCCAGGCGGCATATCAATCAGCAACACATCCAGCTCACCCCAATCCACATCCCAGAGCATTCTAGCAATCGCGCCCTGAACCAAAGGGCCGCGCCAAACAATGGGACTGTCATCCGGAGTTAGATAGGCAATCGACATGGTCTGAATACCGTAGACCTGAATTGGGACGATTATTTTGCGCTGCCCCACAGGAATGGCGCGGGCTTGCTGTCCCGTGGTTCCGAACATCATAGGCAGGCTGGGTCCGTGAATATCAGCATCCAAAAGCCCAACACGCAAACCTGATTTTTTCAGGGCAACGGCTAAATTTGCGGCCATGGTCGATTTACCGACACCGCCTTTGGCAGAAGAAATTGCCAAGACCCGTTTGACGTCCCCGTCACCTTGAACCCCGTCAGGACGCTTGGCTTGATGTGGATTGGCGCGTGGGCGTCCACCAATTTGCGGGCCGGATTTGTGCGCGGACAGAACGACCTGCGCTTTGTTGACACCCTCCAGATCTTCCAGCGCCGTTTGAGCCGCTTCGCGAATTGGAAAGAAATTCTCCGCTTCGGAGGGTGGGATTTGCAGAACCGCTTGGACAGTCCCGTCGACAAATTCGAGCGACGCCAATCGTCCTGCCGATATGATATCCCCGGATTTCAGCGGATCATCTATCGCCGATAGAGCTTTAAGTGCGAGGTCTTCAGAGTAGGACATTATTTCGGTGCACGGGACATGTTAGAGGGCAATTGTTGAGCGCAAGCTAAGCTCATACTTCCTGATTTTGACAGACGGAGAGGGGGTTGGTCATCATCAAAGAATGTGATGAGGAGATCACCGTTCAGCGCAACGGAATAGCCTTTCGTCTTATAAGGTAATCTCCCGATGTGACGTATGTTCGGAATGTTCCCTGCGACATTTAACGTGTAAGCGGAAATATCAAATGAGTCTCCACCACTCCCATCAATCACCCAAAATTGCGAGGTCGTTTCACCAAGCCTCAAAGGGCGATTTGGTAGAATTGCCAGCGGAGCTGTAAACGCTCCGACCGTATCAGATGCGCCCGATAAATTGTCATACTGTAAAACTGCGCCGCCTGAATGAACGGAACGCGCATTTGGTTTCTCTAAATCATAGGCGGCTAACCATCCTGTTCGGGTCGGATGCGCGCTTGTTAAAAAAGACCGGGATAAAGTGACACGCGCCTTATTATCCGCAACCATCCACCCCTCATCAAAGAAAGGCATTTGCGCACGGATGTCCGCCACATCAAAGGGCTTGATTTGACAAGACGGCAGTTTGGCGTTTTGCGCTTCGAGACCCAAATTTTGACGCGCCGCATTGGCGATACTTACGACTGGGTCATTGAGGCGGTCTCGGACCAAAGGCTCATGCAATGGTTTCGCCAAGGCGAGACCTGCCGTAAAGGACCGCCGATCATTAGATTGCAGAAGAGCCGTGATGACCTCATCATAAGCGCTGTGATCCGAATAGAATGCCGCAATTCGGTCCAGATTGATCCAGTTTTCCAATGCCGCAATCTCCCAAATGAGACCTAGAGCTTGGACAGCTTCAACATCCTGTAAATATGGAAGATAGTAATTTTGCACTGCAAAGGGCTGACCCTTTGTCAAATAAGAAAGCGCCTCTGCGCGCTCAGACGTTAATTCAGCAAAGCTTTCCGGTTTCATCAATATCAGACCGTGCAAGCCACTTGCCCGAGCAGACGTGGAGAGCTTTTCATCTCCCGACATGTCACGCGCAAATTTGAGATAAAACCCGTCAGGTCGCGCGGCATGCCGCATCGCCAACATTTGCCCTATAGCGCGGGATTGTGCCGGTGATTGAATGGCCTCCATCTCCGCCAGTAACAGATTAAACGCACGTGACGGGCTGTTCCGATAGAGTGCGGCATAGGCTGCGGATACGATTTCCGCTTCACCGCTTCTCAACAGTGCCGCAAAATCATCCTCTTTACCGGCGGCGCTCAAACGCGACAGATAGGGAGCGGCCACATCAATCGGGTCGATTTTCAACGCTGCAAGAAGCGGATCTGTCAGGCTGTCCGAAACTGGCGCGCGCTTTACAGTCTCAGGTAACATCAGAAGTGCGATCCGAACGTCCTCTCGCACATCAGCATTGGCGTGCCCGAGGCTCAGCAACAGCAAGTCTCGCGACATCGGATGTCCGTCTTTTAGCAAAGGCAGATAGCTTTGCGCCTTTTCAGGCGACCAGTCGCTTTGTATTTTTTGTCTCATTTGGGGCGTCAACGACCCCAAGGCCGAAATTAATGTCGCGATATCCGCCTGTCCGTCATCAGTCTTCAGCACATCCAATAATGCGACCTGACTTCTCGGACCAAAACGTCTGAATTCTGTTTCCAAAACCGAATAATCGAACTCAGACGCATCATGGCGGCGCGTAATATCAAGACATGCCTTGAGAGAGGCGCAAACAGTGCTTTCCTTGGATGTCAGGTCCCGGGCCTGAGTCGAAGAGACTCCCAAAGTGAAAACAGCAAAAGCCAACAGGACGGCTTTTATGAGAATTGAACGCAACACACCCCGCCATAAGTGATGGGAGAGATGGCAACAAGATGTCGAAACGCTTTAACGCAGAGGGAGCACAGATATAGGGATAAATGAGAAGGGGCGCGGGTCCTGATGAGACAACAAAATCTGCCCCATTATATCGATCAGATGCCGCAACATCAGGACCCGCATCGTACTCGTCTCAATACGCAAATTTGGCCTGCCTCCCTTTATCAAGAGGCGCGGTTTAGGTTGAACAATCCGTCGAAACACGATGGTAGTGCTTCGTAAGTGGGAATTCCGGATTCCAAATTATATTACACAGAAGATGCTGAAACTTCTTCATTACACACTCTATTTGTCCCGAGAGGCACTAAAAAGCGAGAAATCTTGAAACCCTATTTCATCCTCCGCTAGGAGTACTTTAAGACCATATGAGATCACCCAAATTCACACACCCGACGATCGTCGGGTAAATTGAGTTTGCGTTGTGCAATCACGGCTACAATTGAAAGGTGTGAATCTTGCGAAAAACCATCAATGTTGCCCCTCCTTCAGATTTTGCGAGCTTTAGCCCTTCCGAACTTTTCAGGTTTTTCTTCCAATTAGGGCGATGGACGGAAGATAGTTTTAGCGGTGACTTCCAAGCCTTTACCCGTGGAAAACTGGTCAGCACAGTCACGCTAAGTAAATGGAAAAATAAAGATGTCGTTCCGGCGCGATATTCCGGACCACTCCTCAAAATGATAGAAAAATCGGTGGATCCCAGCCTCTCAAATGAATGGGTCAAAGCCTTTGAGACAGTTTGGGCACATCATTCAGCCGGACGCATTCCCAATAGGTCTGCGCGCGACCCAGTATCGTTTTCCAACACCATAGGGTCGCAGCATAAAAAATGGGTGGAGCAGCTTTATACATCCCGACACCAAGACAATGCAGGGTCGCCTGCTGAATTATATGTTCCCCTGCAGCTTTATGACGTCATGCAAGGTTCCCCAGTTCCGCATGATATTGAAGAGGTTTTAGAGTTTTCCCAAACATCGGATTGGACCTGCATCAGCGGAGGGCCCGGGTCCGGCAAGTCGATGACCGCATTACATATGGCAAGTGTCTTGGGGCAGCAAAGTCTATTTCTCGTCTACCTAAGAGGTAGCCAGCTCTCCAATATCGACATTGATATCACTGATCCTGACCAGATGATCACAGACTCTTTCACGTTCAAATCCTTCCTTAAACATTTTCGGGCCTCTTCACATCAAACGGGATATCTGGTTCTGGATGGGATCGATGAAATAGGGTCTGTAGCACAAGATTCACTTGGGTCTTTGAACCAAATTTTATCTGAATTGAAAACAGAGCAGGCCGCTTGCGCAGCACATGGGAAGGCGCTTCGGATCATCATTTTCGGGCGCGATGCGCACATAAATGCGACAATAACGCAATTGCCTCCCAACCAATTCAAACATTTCAAATTGCTTGCATTAGATGGCAGCTATCGCGGTCAAGACCGTGACACAGACTCAATTCATGGCGAGGATTTACGCGAGCTCTGGTGGACAAATTATCTGGCTGCAACAGGGCAACGTCAGGATCCGAGCCTGCCTGATTTTCTCACAACGGAATATGATGATTTTTCTGAGTTCGGGACAGACCCTCTTCTTGCCACGCTCATCTGCAAAGCCGCCTTAAGCCAAAAAACGGATAAACGATCCTCAGCGTTACCGCATGAACGGGTCAACGCTCTCACATATACGGCAAATAAGAACGACATTTATCGGACCATATTTGAGCAGGTTGCCTCTAGCGGGCGGCACCGTCTTCAATCCCGCCATTTCTTATCTGTAGTTCAACATATTGCGATCAATATGTGGCATAGCGGAGGGAGCAGGCGTGTCTCATTAGAAGCTGTTTATGGGAACATTGAAGATGAAAATATCAAAACGGCATTTCAGGCCCTGAACCTGTTTGAGACAGCGGCGGGTACAGAACCTAACATGTTAACGACCGCCCTTTATTATAATATTGGCCATCAGGACAAAGACCCGAGCGAAAGACTATTTGAATTCACGCATAAAACCTTTGCAGAATATCTGGTTAGTACCCGTCTGTTCGATGCATTTCGTGACTTGATCACAACAATAGGCGACCGGGATAAATTCAAACACGCTCTACGAAACTGGATTCGCATCTCGCATAGTGGCGGACATGAACCCGGCCTCGGTGATTTCTGTCAGAAAGAGGCCGCTATTAGATATGAGGCTTTCTCTCATATGAATTGGGATGACGCCCTCAATATCATCAAAGACGAATTGAGCGGAGCCCGATTTAGCGATCCCGGCTCATCTTCAATTTTGCATATCCAAAACTCTGCCAGCCTCCTCTTTTTCATTTGGTCATCTCTAAATTTAGAGCGCCATAAACGGACCGGGGGAAAGTTTGAACTCTCTCAAAATTCTGGAACATTCAGTGTTAGGGACCTAAAATTTATTCAACGTCCAAACGGATTGGATTTTAAGCTGGGGTCGTCCCTCGAACCCTTATTACGTGAATCAACCTATTTGACGCCTTCTCTCTCTGCTTTGAAACTTACAGCAGCGGATATGAGCCAATTGAGTTTCAGCCTGGGTCATATGGAGCAAGTGTTTTTTGATGAAGCCAGCTTTGCGATGACACATTGGAGTCATGTAAAAACCAGCGACACCAATTTCTCTAAATCCGTTTTTCAACAAGCCATTTTCCACCAATGGCGGATTCTGAATTCAGAATTTAATCATTGTCTTTTCCAAGGGGCGCGCTTTCAAGGTGCGGATTTTTCCAATTGTCAGTTTAGAGAGACATTCTTTTCACAATGCCATTTTTCCGACGTTGACTTCACTACATCTCAATGGACAGATGTGGCCTTTGACCGATGCGTTTTCACAGACTGCATCTTCAGTCCAAAAAACGCTGAAAATCTATCTATCGGCATTGATTTTAGGCACTGTACATTCATGGAGGCCGACCAAGACAGTACATTATTGTCGGAAGACCAAATATTTACAGTCGGACTCGACGAGCTTTTATAGTTCAGATTCAAGACTTTATTAGGTTAACATTAGAATAAGCTTAGGACGGGTTAATGGCATAAAACTGTAAATGCCCAGAAGGCTGGATGAAACCAGGACGTCCTTATGCCCCCACACAGACCAAGCTCTATTCGAACGCTCATCCTTCGATCCCTTTTCGTAAAAAAGCGTTTGTCATTTTGCACACCGGTAAAAATTGCCTCTGCCCGCAAATGACCTCGCGACTTAACACCCTGACTATCAGACGGCGGCATGTTGTGTCTTTTACGTGGCGTTTGTTTCGGCAAATCCTCGCATTCACAATGCAAGCGGTTTTCAGGCCTAAAAATTTGGAGCAAGTCTCAACATATCTGTTCGAGACCTATTCTCAGCTTTGGGATTTTGCGGAACATTCCATCTCTCATCAGGGTTTCAACTTACCATCTGCACTGGGTCATGGGCCTGTCCAGAATGTGAACGCCCTGCTGGCAAAGCTTTACGGTATGACATTTGCCAGCCTTTCATTTGGAGGATCTTCCGGTGCCTTACTCACATTGCTGACGGCCGTTCTGCCAAAACTTCATCCCGATCGAGATATTGTGCTCTTTGATGATGTTTGTCACCAAAGTGCAATTGGCGGATTAATTTTTGGACGTTGGAAAGCCGTCCGCCTCCTCAGAACGTCACACCCGAAATATCAAACCGTTCACCCGCTCAACCTTGAGACGGTGAGAGCCGCCATACAAAAATATGGAGCAGACAGAATAGCCGCCATTCTTCTTGTTTTGCCATCTTATGATGGTTTCCGGTCTCCTTCGGAGGACAAAAAAATTTATGACTATGCAAAATCCCACGGGATTAAAATTATAGTGGACGGCGCATGGGACGCGATGCGGTTTCGGCAAGGTCCTGCTGATATTGTCCCGCTCGACTCTATCTGTGATGTTTGGATTTCCAGCCCTCATAAGCGAGGTCTCACACCGTCAAGTTTGGGGTGCATTCTCACCAATGACAGGAAAATTGCTCGTCTTTGGGACGAAGCGTTGGACTTGGGCTTTCGGTCTTCAAGCGTCTCATTTGTAGAAATCATGATCGCGGAGCACCGCTTATCTCAAATCATTTCCGGCCACTGGAATCAGGCCTTTGAACAAGCGGAGCAGGCAGCAGAAACACTCAGAAACAGAATTACAGAGGTACATCCTGATCTATGTTGCATAGAACCCGCCCAGTTGAACGCTGAATATGGGGACAGTACACATATTTTGATTAGCACGGAAAAGCTCACGGATTTGGATGCCAGAAATTGGGCGACGACACTTTCGACAGAGTTCGCTTTCGATGTTGAAAAGGCAACAGCTTCAACACTGCTTCTACTCTGCGGATCTCCCGGCCATTTGGGAAAAATAGATGTCATAATTTCAACGCTCAGAGACGCTTTGAAGCTTTCAACTCATTATGTGCAGAGCCCCAAATATGACCTATGATCGTGATGACCTTACGCCAGCCTGGGACGCCTTTATCGCCCCGACCGAACGCATTGCATTGGACAATGCGATGGGTCGCGTTGCGGCGTCTACAATCCGACAATATCCGCCCGGTATTCCTGAAATTATTCCGGGAATGCGATATTCATCCCACGTCGTGGAAAGGCTTGAGAAAGCCCATTCGGAAGGTGTCGACATTATCGGCGTCAATATGGACGCAGATCGCCAAGTCGAGGTCTTGGTCGAAACAGAGGCCAAACGAAATGATCCGGTGATTCAAACTTTTGACGCGCAGTCAATATCGGACATAGTCGCCAATGAAATTGCCGATTATTTTCGGACCGGCTTTAGCGCGGCGCCCTATTTTCACTTTGCATTCCACGAAAGTGATCCCCTGCAATCCCTGCCCCATACGTTGGACTTTGACGCTTATACGGTCAGCATTGCGCTTTCTGACCCCGAAAAACGGCGGGTCTGCCAAGAGACAATAAGGGAAAGCGCCTATAAAAGGGCTCTCAATTCAAAGACGGGCGTTGAACCTGATAAGATCATTTTACCGGATGGTTTCCATCTATGGACGCATAAAGAGCTATGTCGAAAACACATTAAAGACAGGCTGTCAGACCCGGGATATGTCACCCTCGTGCGAGAACAGGACACGCAAGAGCTGATTGGACTTCTCCATTCTCGGATGGGAAGCGTTGCACGACTTTTCGCGAGTGAGGAATGGTCAGACCCCCTACTTTTTAGCACCCATAAGGATGAAACGATACGGGACGATCCGGATCGGTTCTTTAAAAAAATGGAGTATCATTTTGACCTGAAACCGCATGACTCACTCATGACCATCTCTGCTCAACTTCTGAATCCGGATATACAAGGCGGAGAAATTTTTTACAAAATGATGAGATCTATGGCCTTAAAAATAAAAGCCGAACATGCGGCCTTACCCATATTATCAGAAATCCCGACTTACGGCACCGCACACACACTGAACGCAGCTATGAATCATCGTTTGGTCTTTGGCGTTCTAAAAAATGGACATCCGGTCGTCTTTTGTTCTCAAATGTCGCAAGCCCTTTTTCCATTGATCAATGAAAGGTCCCATTGGAGGCATATCTTAAAAAAAGCGGCTAGAGAAAAACAGCAATATCGCAAACAATATTATATCTCTTTGCCAACCGATCATGCTGCCGTAACTGTCAGGCCAAATGGAAAGCTTGGACTTGCCGTTTTCGCAACAAAAGATATCGCCGCAGACACCAGGATTGCAATATTCACCGGTGAGAAATACGCTTCAAAAACTGCATTGGGGCTACCTGAGATCATGCGCGATCATGCGATTCAAACAGGACTGGCGGAATTTGTATTTGGGTATAGAGGTCTGGCGCAATGTTTGTGCCATTCCTGTGATCCGAATTGCGGCATTCGTAATCGAACAGAAATTTATACCATTAAGGCTGTTTCCAAAGGTGAACAATTGACTTGGGATTACAGATGCTCTGAAAATTCAGATTGGGTTTTGGACAACTGTTTATGTGGCACGGATAGATGTACGGGAAGCGTCAAAAATTTCGACAGTCTACCCCAAAATATGAAAGACGAGTATTTATCTAGATCAATGGTTTCAGATTGGATCGTTTCAACTTTATCAGATGATTAAGGCATCCCCACAAGTTCAGTCGTATGATCACCCAATAGATTGAGAAAACCGTAATGTTGGTCGAGCAAACGGGTCGGCGTGTTACGGGTTGGGTCTGTTTTTAACTCCAACTTCAAGATCGTCTGATCCCGTATCATAGCCAAATCTTCTTTTAACGTACTGGCCGTAATGCCTAAATCCGCCGCTTGTTGGTCGAAACTCTGGAGCGGTGAATTTATATATTTCCGAAGATTGAGAAGTCGATTTTCAGTGAGGCCGGACAATAACAAATACATTTTCTTTAGGCGCAATTCATCAAAAACGCCTGATCTATACAACCAAGCCAAAGCGAAGGGGAATGACGCTAATTCTATTTTCACATGATTAAAAGGTACCCAATCCACATTATTTTCATCCCCCATATAGTCAAAAGACAAAAATGTACTTTCATGTCCGGGGTTTAAAAATCCAACTGACATAGCCTGATGAATACCAAACTTAAGGCAATGATTTATAAAAAAGGGATAATCTTCGAGACGTTCCGTTCGGCACACATGCGTGTAATTGAGCGCGC
>CAYZGF010000035.1:5893-14559 GCA_964477595.1 uncultured Algimonas sp. | reverse complement strand
GCTCTTTGCATCCTTTGCTATGTTGATGAATTTTCCGCGCCTGAACAAAATGAAGGGCATGGGGCAGATTGTGACCTGGTCAATCCGGGATGAGAGCCTGCATTGCGAAGGCATGATCAAATTATTCCACACTTTCGCACGGGAAACCGGCGCACTGACCAAAGATGTTGCCGATGATATCATTGATTGCTGTCAGACGGTAGTGAAACTGGAAGACAAGTTCATCGATCTTGCCTTTGAAATGGGACCCGTTGAAGGCATGACGGCCGAAGATATTAAACGCTATATCCGCTACATCGCCGATTGGCGTTTGGGACAACTTGGCCTGCCGAAAGTTTACGGCATTGAAGAGCATCCGCTACCTTGGCTGACAGAAATCACCAATGGCGTTGAGCATGCGAACTTCTTCGAAGCGCGTGCGACGGAATATGCTAAAGGCGCGACAGCGGGAAGCTGGCACGGCGCAGAAGGCGTTTGGGATAAATTCGCAGAGTTTCGTAAAGGTGAGCCGCTGACCCCTGCGGAGTAATCTCTCCCGTAAATGTGTTTCGCCTGCGTGTGACACTGTATTAAATTGATCAGACCTCGCCTTAGCGGGGTCTTTTTTATGGGCTGCACCGTATGGATATTATATGGGCGTCCCAAGCCGCAATGAATAAAGCCTGAGAATAATGTCCCTCATCCCCTTCGAAACCCGTAATTACGATTTTCAAACCATATATAATTTCCGTGATTTCGGCGGTTATACCGGGTTGGAGGGGCGCCCGGTCAAAACAGGTCGACTGTTCCGGTCCGCCCATCTCGCCTCCCTAAGTGAAGCGGATATTGGCGCAATTGGAGATTTAGATATTAATCTTGTCGTCGATCTGCGTCACGCACCGGAGCGCGCAAAACAGCCATCACGCTTTCCCGAGCCAACACCTGATCTCCACGAATATCCCGACTCCCCCGAGAGGCTATTAGCGAAAGTCGCACCACATGAGGCTTTCCTTGAAAACGAGCTTTACACGGCGGCCGACGCGCATGGCTATATGATGGGTTCATACAGCACCCGCCCGCAGGATCCGGGGTTCAAAACCATTTTCGGTGACACATTACGCTATATGGCCCAAGCTGATACAGAAGACCCTGCAGGTGTGCTTGTTCACTGCGCTGCGGGTAAAGACCGCACAGGAACACTCTGCGCACTCATACAAGGCGTTCTGGGTGTCTCCCGTGACGATATCATGGCCGATTACATGATGACGTTAGAGGCTGTTGATATTGATAAAATTATTGAACCTGCCGCTGCAATGTTCTCGAAACGCTATGGGCGTGAAATTAATGCGGATGCGATCTGGCCCATGTTTGGCGTCGTGCCTGAATTTTTAAACGCTGCATTGGACGGCATGATGGATGATGCGGGCAGTGTCGAAACTTACGTCAAAAAAGATATAGGTCTCAGCGATGCGGAATTATCCCGCATACGCGAAAGATATTTAGGTAGTTAGGGCGATGGTGATGCAGTAACAGAGCAGGACACAGTTGAGTAATGCGGCGCATTACAATCTACCAAACTGCCATTGCCCTCTTGAAATTCCACAGCGTCAGACCGACGGGGTTTGAGCAAAAATGTTTCTTCAAGTGTGATCGTCGAGTTAAAAAACCGAAGCTCTAATGGCGTATATTGATATTTCACACGGGTCACGACGACGCCGGATTTTTCGTTCAATAGCTTAGTGTCCAGACCGGACGCATCAAAACTCGAGAAGTTGCCAACGCTATTATTGACCCGTATACGACCGCGGGACTCCGGCGGCTGTCCAGCTGCGGGTAAGATAAAGCTCTCCATATCAATCGAGACTTTATCCACATTTGGGACTTCCATAACGCGCAAGGCGGCGGACACGACTTCTTCTATATCGCCGTCTTTTAATTCTGGTTGTTGCGTCGCCAAGTCACCTGCGACATTTGTGCCGTGGGAAATACGACGGTCCACGCTGATGGCAGATGCGATTTCAGCCAAGCCAAAATACATGCCAATCATAATCGGCGCGATAATCGCAAATTCAATCGCTGCGATCCCGCGCTCATCATTTCTATAGGCGCGGCTTAACCTAAGTGGAGACACGCTCAGCATAAGTTTGCGGAGTGGGGTGATGGATCTATTTTTCATTAGGGTGTGCCGTCTGTAATCTTCGATTGCGTATTGGAGTCGCACGAACCACTTGTCGGGAAAGGTTCATTTCGGAAAGCTGTGGTAGCTACCATCGTTCTGGCGCCTGATCCGGCCGGGTTATCCAAGCGGGTTAACAAAGGTGGAAGCGCCAAGCGATAATAGAGAACGGACCGGACAACCATGGTGTCACCGGATCCGTTGGCGCTATAGGTGCCATTTGGAGTTTGCGGCACCGCCTCATCGCCCGTTTTAGTGTCATCGCGGGGCTCGACAGGTGGGATATCCGGCAAAGCAATCGTTTTAAAACTATTTCCTTCCACGACATCGATGCGGACGTTTTTCCAGCAATTCGCCATGCCTTTCATATTCCCGCAGACGAGCGCTTTAAATTCATCTGCGCCGCCGCATGCCTGAAAGTTACCAACACGGATCAGGCGTCCGGCTTCCGCTGTGGCGTGAACCAAAGCGGAATTTACGAAGAAGACGATCGCCAATTCCATAATTCCGAATAAAAGCGCGAAGAAAGGTAGCGCGACAAAGGCAAATTCGACCGCCGTCGCGCCGTCCTCATCTTTCCGAAAACGTTTCGCAAAACGCAAAGCGTGCCGTTCCGCACGTTGCATTATGTGATCTGAAAAAAATGCCATTGATCCCACTCCGTCATGCAACCGTAACATTTTGCACCAACTTGCGGGCCAAATGAAACAGTAGACAGTTTGGGACAGAGTTTATGAGGTGGACGTTAATAAAGGTCCAAAGAATCAGGTTAATAAAGCCTTAAGAACAGAGCTTTCCGGATCAGCTAGGTCGGCGGGGCGGTTGCTGTTGTGGCATCGGGCCGTTTGACGCGCTGGGCGGTGCGCCAGCCGGTGCAGTATTACCGGTAGGCGCCGATGAAGACGCATTGAAAGCCGGGAATGATGTCAAATTTCGTTCGTTAGATGTGTTGCCTGCAATGAAAGCGCCTGTATCGCCGAGAACAGGGGATGGACCGCAGAATGGAATACAAGAATATGTCTCGCGATTTTTACCATTATAGAGTCTGACGCCATGATCGGATAGTGTGTTCACAACCTGCAAGTCCGCATTCATCATCGTATTGCCTTGAGCATCCAGGATAATGAGATTGGTTTCGCCATATCCGCGGCCAACAACGAATAAGAGATCGCTGGACTGAACCGTGACATCGGCAATTTTTGGATTTCCGACAATAATTGACGCGGCCGCACCGGGTAAGCGTAAAATTTCTGTCTTATTGAGTTCGACAGTATAGTTGCCCGCATCTCCGGCGTGGGCAGGCAAAGCGGCACCTGCGGCCATGACGCCAAGTCCAATATAAAGAGGCAGAGATTTAAAAAAACGCATTGTTGCAAGCTCCACACGGGATGAATTGCCCCCTGTGTAGATGAATGTGGTGAATGAAGCGTTTACGTATTTCGACTTCAAGCAGGATTGACTCGCCCATATATAAAGTCTTCATGCACTTTGCTCCGGATGCAGCAAGCTCGTGAAATAGAGTTTGTTTTTGGTGTCTGAATTTTACCCTTAGTTTACCGTGTCTCTCAACGGCGTAGTAATCCATCTTCCCTATACACGTCTTCATCAGGGATGTCCCTGTAACGAGGGATTATCCTCTCTGAGTAAACTAACGCATACGTGGGAGTAATGTTATGCAAAATCTATTTACACGCTTTATCGAAGACGAGTCCGGTGCAACAGCTATTGAATATGGTCTGATTGCCGCTCTTATCGCTGTTGGCATGATTGTTGGCGCTGGCGCTGTTGGCGAGAAAGTCAACGCTAAGTTCGTTGAAATCGGCGGCGAAATCGACAGCTCTTCAGGTACAGCACCAGCTGCACCATAATTTGGTCTGATTTAAGATTATGGCAGTCATCCTTTTTCGGGTGACTGCCACTTTATATGAAATGTTCTGAGCGGATATATTGTGTCCGTCATGATTATTTCATTAGAAATAAATACAAGTGTGGGAACTGAAAATGATAAAAAACAGATTGTTTTCAAGATACCTCAAAGATGAGTCCGGTGCCACAGCTATTGAATATGGTTTGATAGCGGCGCTCATCGGTGTTGGCCTTATTGTCGGCGCAAGAACATTTTCAACAGCCGTAAACGGGCTATTCACCGACGTTGACAGTGAAATGGTTGATGCGTTCAATTCGACATCATCAACTCCGGCCAGCCCTTCGCCTTAAACCTGATATTAAGCCTCTTCATTTAAGTTCACGAAAAAATGGTGGACACTTGAAATGCTTTTACCCGCAATTCTTCTCTTTGTTTTTGCAACGCCGCAATTAATGGCGGCTTTAAATGATGCGAATGCGATGAAAATCCCAAACCGCATTCCGTTGATCGTGTTAGCGGCTTATTTTGTGATGGTGCCATTTACGTGGGCGGGTCTGCCGATCTTCCTTGAGCATTTAACAGTTGGTCTTGTTTTATTTGCAGTTGGATTCGCCATGTTCGCATTTGGTTGGATGGGCGGTGGAGACTCAAAACTTTTGGCAGCGACGGCTTTTTGGTTCACCTGGCCTGACGCTTTCACATATATGGTCTACACAGCCATGTTTGGGGGTGTATTGACGCTCTTTATTATGGTGGGGCGTAAATATGTGCCGGTGCGCATCATTACGACGCAATGGGCGCAAACCATGTTTCGGGATGAAACCAAAATTCCATATGGGTTGGCCTTGGCGGCTGGCGCTATTGCGACATTACCACAAAGCCAGATGTTTCGGGCAGCTTTAGGCCTATAGGGCGGCTCAAAAACGGAATTAGAGCCAATAACGTTTCTATGGAAGCTATTTTAGGTCGATAGAGTCACTCTATGGGCGCTTCTCGCGCCATAAGCCCAATAAATGCCGCTTTACTGTATCCATCGTAAAGTTTGACCTATGGCGTTAACCCTTTCCCAACCCCTCGGTGTCTATCCATTAACCATGCTTTAGTGCGCTTGGGTTTAAACCGTTCAAGCAGCGGCCAATGTGGCGAGGGGATATGGAAACCAAAAAGATTATCATATTAGGTGCGATGGCTGTCATGGGTATCGGTGTTTTCTACGCCATGAACAATTTGGGCGCGCCGGCTCCGCAGCCCGTACAGCAAGCTGCAGCCCCGCAAATTCAGATTCAAGAAGTCGAATATGTCCCTGTTCTCGCCATTGATGCTGATCTTTCAACAGGACAGCGGATCACAGAAGACATGTTGACCAGCATTAAATGGCCGGCGGAAGCTTTATCCGCCAATTTGATCAATCTTGACGATCAACCGGATGCAAAAGCGCAATTTGTCAACGCGCTCGCACGTCAGCCTTTGGCGCAGGGTGAGACGATTTCACGTTCAAAGGTGATTTTCGCAGGGGATAGCGGTGTTATGGCAGCGCTTCTCAAGCCGGGCATGCGCGCTGTGACAACCCGTATCAGTGTGGATACAGCTGCTGGCGGATTTATTCAGCCAGGTGACCGTGTTGATGTGATTATTCGCGAAAACTTTCCAATCCGGAATAATAATAACCGTGGCGGACAAGAAAGAACGGCAGAACGATCCAGTCTTTTCGTTGCCCAAACCCTCTTTGAGAACGTCAAAGTACTGGCGATTGACCAAACATTCACAACAAGTGCTGAATCTGGTGCTGCAATTCCAGGTTCAACAGCGACATTCGAACTTTCTCAATCTGATGCAGAGCTGCTGCAAGAAGCAGAAGGGTATGGTGATCTCTATCTGACACTCCGCGGCGTGACGGGATCAGGGTTTAAAGGTCGGAGTTCCGCAGTCGTCGCGCGTGAAGAGGCCGCATCAGCGCCGAGCACACTCACAATTTACCGCAATGGTGAGCCCTCACCGGTTGCCTTGCAGCAGAGAAATTAGGGCGGATAAGACATGAAAAGACTAACATCCCGCCATTTTCGTCAAACGGCAACTGCGACACTCGCAGTTCTGGGCTCGCTTGGATTGCTTTCCGCGCCGGGAGAGGCCGGAACGCGGTCTTATTCCGATATTCAGAATACGGCGTCCCATGTCAAAATTCAGCAACCCGGCAGCGGCGTCAATAACCGCTCAATCGTTTTGCCATTCTCAAAGTCGACAGTGATTGAACTGCCCGAAAATGTGATGGACGTGATTGTGTCCAATCCCGATGTGGTCGAAGCCGTGGTGCATACATCCCGCCGGACGATGCTGATTGGGAAAGAATCCGGACAAACAAATGTTTATTTTTACAGCCATGATGGTCGTGAACTCCTGAATGTCGATATTCGGGTCGAGCGCGATATTGATGGATTGGAAAGCCTGATCGCGAAAAACGCCCCTGATAGCAGTGTTGAGGTACAAGTTTTTAACTCAAATATCTTGCTGACGGGGTCCGTCCCGAATGCGGCCGCCGCTGATACTGTCGAAAAACTCGCCCGTATGTGGTTAGGTGCAGGTGGCGGAAACGGCGAAATCGTCAATCTTTTGGCCGTTGAGGGCAAAGATCAGGTCATGTTGAAGGTTCGGATTGTTGAAATGCAACGTTCCGTGACAAAGCAAATGGGACTGGATTTAAGCGCGGTCGCTGAACTTGGCGGAAGTACCGTCTCACTCATTAACAATGTAGGTCCGACTGCCGCGAGCGGTTTTCTAGGGAACGCAACTTATAACAATACCGGTGGCGGTGACTTACAATCAATCGGAGGTGCCCTGCGCGCATTGGAGCAGGTTGGTCTCGTTCGCACGCTTGCAGAGCCGACTCTAACGGCTATTTCAGGCGAAACAGCTAATTTCCTTGCCGGTGGTGAAATTCCTATCTTCTCTGGCGCGACACGTGATGATCAAGGTCAGCTTGTCCGCTCATTCGAATTTAAACCGTTTGGTGTTTCACTCGGTTTCACGCCGGTTGTCTTATCCGAGGGCTTAATATCTCTGTCTATCAGCACGGAAGTTTCAGAGCCTACGACGGAAAATGCTTTCGTGTCTGAAGGCGGGGAAAGCGTTCTGGGTATTCGGGTCCGACGGGCAAACACAGTTGTCGAAATGCCTGCAGGCGGCAGTCTTGTGATTGCCGGGCTCATCCGCGAAGAATCGCGTTCGACCGTGGACGGCACACCGGGGTTAAAGGATATCCCCGGATTGGGTGCTTTATTCCGCGGACGTGACAGTGTCGCGACACAAACAGAAGTCGTCATCATGGTGACGCCTTATCTCGTCGATTCAACGCATCCTGATAAACTGCAAACACCGGCGGACGGATTCCAAGCCGCAAATGACGTCGAGAGCTTACTCATGGGGCGTCTCAACAAGGTTTATGCAGAAAATGGTCAACCGAAAATCCAAGCGAATTCCCTCTCGGGACCGTTTGGGCATGTGGTCGATTAAGCGAAGGGCGAAAGACAATGAAAAATTCTATTCTCACAGCCTGCGTTCTCACCGCCACAATCGGGCTTTCCGCATGTGCCTTGCCGTCTCAAACACATGCGCCGACGCATCTTCGAAATACTATCAATGTTGCCGAATCCATTGAACGTTTAGAACTCTATACGCGGCCAAATGGAATGGAGCTGTCTGCGCGTGATAAATTGGCTGTGGCTCAATTTTTGGACGGATATGCGCGTTCAGGAGACGGTGCACTTTATATTAACCGTCCGGCCAGCGCGATTTCAGGTTTGGGGACTAAACAGGCTGAAGCCGTTATACGCGGGCTGATGGTGCAAGGCGGATTAAATCCGAATTCCGTTCAGACCGGTCAATATATGTCAAAGCCCGGAGCACCGGCACCTGTTGTCGTGTCCTACCGAACATTACGCGCTATTCCGCAAAATTGCGCGGAGCTTGGCAATGTGAGCAATACATATTCAAATCAGCCACATGGCAATTTCGGATGTTTCCAATCCGCAAATCTGGCGGCCATGATCTCTGATCCACGTCAGTTACTTGAACCGTATGCGAGCGGCCTTCCAAATGCCCAGCGTAGGCAGGCAATTTATGACAAATATATCGAGGGCGAACCAACAGCCGCTCAAGTCAACCCGGACCAGCGGGTTACAGCCAGCAACTAGAACCTGATGCGCAACAGACCTGAACCAAAGACGACGCTATGACACAGATGACACAGCCGCTACCGCAGACAAATGCACCGCAAGGTCACGCACCGATGCAACCGCGTCCGGTTCCTGTTCCGGTTGCGCCAATGCCTCACCCGGTTCAGCCGCAAATGACGCCCCAGCCAATGCCGCAAGGTGTCCATCCTCAGGCGGCGCCTCAGCCGACGGTTCCGATGGCCCCGGCCCCGCATATGCCGCAGGGTGGATTGCCGCAGCCGGGCATGCCTCAAGCGCCTATGCCGCAAGGACACATGCCGGCACCCGGTTCGATTCTGGATTATGCCGGCAACGCGCCTGCACCCCAAATGGCGATGGGCCAGCGTTATGCCCCGTTGCATGACGAAAACCGCGATGAAGGTGAAAAGCCGCTACCGTCTATTTCCGTTCACGCCTTTTGCGATCGTCAGGAAAC
>CAYZGF010000035.1:0-5883 GCA_964477595.1 uncultured Algimonas sp. | reverse complement strand
CATTGTATCAATGAGACCACCCGCGATTGGCGGATGAAGCGGACAAATGTGAAAATTTATATGGGTGGTCTTCCGGCTGCGATTGAATTTTATCACAAAGAAAATACCCCCTCCTTGATTATCATTGAGAGCGGAATGCGCGGGGATGAGCTCTTTAATCAGTTAGAGGCTTTAGCCAGCGTCTGTGACGAAGGGACAAAAGTTGTCATGATCGGCGCAGCGAATGATATTCGCCTGTACCGCCAGCTCATGGATAAAGGCTTGTCTGATTATCTCGTTCCGCCTTTGCATCCATTGCATGTCATTCGGTCACTAGGCGAATTATATTCTGACCCGGAACAGCCCTTTATAGGTCGTGTGGCCGCCTTTTTCGGTGCCAAAGGTGGTGTTGGATCATCTGCCTTGGCGCATAATACGGCTTGGGTCTTATCCGAGACTTTGGCGCAAGAAACTGCGCTTATTGATTTAGATGCCAGCTGGGGTACGACCGGTTTGGACTTCTCCTACGATAATATTTCCGGTCTCGAAGAAGCTTTGGGCGAGCCGGATCGTTTGGACGAAACGCTGATGGATCGGATCATGATCCGCCACACGCAAAAGCTATCAATCCTTCCAACATCAGGGTCACTGAATACAAAACCCGTTATGGACTCCTCCAGCTATGAGGCTGTTGTAAATGCGGTGCGCGGAATTTCGCCGCTCTCCATTCTGGATATGCCGCATTACTGGACGGATTGGACAACAAATGTTCTCACATCCGTTGATGATGTTGTTGTCACGGCGACACCTGATTTGTCAGGCATGCGCAATGCGAAAAATCTAATTGATTTTCTGAAGACGCAGCGCCCGAATGATCCGGAACCTATTCTGATTTTGAACTGTGTGGGAATGTCACCCAAGACTGAAATTTCCGTGAAAGATTTTGGTGCCATGGTCGGACAAGATCCGCATGTCGTGATTGGTTGGGACCCTGACAGCCATTTCGAAGCGACGAATGAAGGCAAGATGTTGTCTGACGTTAAAACTGCGGCGTCTACCGTGCAGGGATTGGAGTTTTTAGCCAACCGTCTTCGGACCGGAACATTTGACATGCGTGTCAAAGCGGAAGTGGCTCCCACGAAAAAGGGTCTCCTCTCTATCGGTGGCGGCAAATCCGATAAGCCTAAGGGCGAAAGCAAATCTATGTTCTCTTTCTTGAAGAAGGACAAAGGCTAGATGTTCGGTAAGCGTGCAGAAGGAACGGCGGTCAAAACGCAAGCGGCTCCGGCTGCGCCAAAGAAAGAGGACGTAAATTCCTCTATTGACGCGCCGCTGCATTCGACGACTGCGCCGAAACCTCGCCGGAATGATGAGCCAAGCGAGGAATATTACGAAACGAAAGCGACGATCTTTAATGCGCTTTTTGAAACGATTGATGTGTCTGCGCTGGCTGGCATGCAATCGGATAAAGCCCGTGAAGAAATTCGGACCATTGTCGATGAAATCATCGCCATTCGAAATGTTCGCTTGTCAGTTAACGAACAGAACCAACTTATCACGGAAATCTGTGATGATATTTTAGGTTACGGCCCGCTAGAGCCGCTTCTCGCGCGTGATGATATTGCCGATATTATGGTCAATGGCGCGAAACATGTGTTCATCGAAACCAATGGTAAGATGATCAAAACCAATATCCGCTTCCGCGATAATACGCAGCTGATGAATATTTGTCAGCGCATTGTGAGCCAGGTGGGTCGTCGTGTGGATGAAGCTTCGCCGATTTGTGATGCGCGTCTTCTGGACGGGTCACGGGTAAACGTGATTGCACCGCCTCTCTCAATTGATGGTCCCGCGCTGACAATTCGGAAATTTAAGAAGGATAAATTACGGCTCGCCGACCTTGTTAATTTCAAGTCCATCTCTCCGGCAGGAGCGAAAGTTCTCCAAATTATCGGCGCCTGTCAGTGTAATATCGTCATCTCCGGCGGTACAGGTTCCGGTAAAACGACACTCTTAAACGCACTGACCGGATTTATTCATCCTGATGAGCGGATTATTACCTGCGAAGATGCGGCCGAACTACAACTTCAGCAGCCGCATGTTGTGCGCCTCGAAACCCGTCCGCCAAATTTGGAAGGTAAGGGTAAGATTACCATGGCTGACCTAGTGAAAAACTGCCTGCGTATGCGTCCTGAACGTATCATCGTGGGTGAGGTTCGGGGACCGGAAGCCTTTGATTTGTTGCAGGCCATGAATACGGGCCATGATGGTTCTATGGGAACGCTTCACGCCAACTCTCCGCGCGAAGCCTTGTCACGTTTGGAATCCATGATCACGATGGGTGGCTTTTCTCTGCCCGCCAAAACGATCCGTGAAATGATCGTCGGATCCGTCGATGTCATCGTTCAGGCGACTCGATTGCGTGACGGTTCGCGGCGCATTACCAATATTACGGAAGTCATCGGTATGGAAGGCGATGTCATCGTCACCCAAGACTTGATCGTTTATGAAATGGACGGCGAAGATGCTGACGGGAATATCATTGGTGAGCACAAGTCCACGGGTATTGCCCGCCCGGCTTTCTGGGATCGTGCGCGATACTTTAATCTGGAAAAAGATCTGGCCGAAGCGCTGGATGCTGCGGGCTCCTAAATGGAACAGCAAACCATTCTCGCCATTTGTGCCGCCGGGCTTGTTGTCTGTGTCGGACTTTTATTCATGGGGGATAAATCCTCCAGTGAAACGAAACGCGTGCGTGAATTTGCAGGAAAGAAAACCCTTGGGTCAAACATCAAGGAAAAATTAAAGGTCGAAGACTCCGGAAATCGTCGCAAACAAATTGAAGAAACGCTCGGCAAAATTGAAGAGCGTCAGAAATCAAAGAAGAAAAAAGCGAAAACAATCGAGTCCCGTATGTTACAGGCTGATTGGTCCATGAAACCGCAAACTTTCATGATGATTTCCGTCATTCTTGCAGTTGTTTTCGGGGCTCTCCCTTTTGTCTTGGGTTTGCCGCCTTTGGCCTGTGCCGGTTTGGCATTCGTCATGGGATTCGGATTGCCGCGTTTTATATTAAATAGTGCGATTGCCCGTCGCCAAAAGAAATTCACCTCACATTTCGCGGATGCAATGGACATCATCGTGCGCGGGGTCCGAACGGGTCTACCCTTAGGTGATTGTTTGAAAATTATTGCGCATGAAAGCCCCGATCCGCTTGGCGCAGAATTCCGTCGTGTTGTTGAAGGCGAAAGCCTGGGTATCCCGATCGATGTTTGTCTGGAACAAATGTATGAGCGCATGCCAATCTCAGAAGTGAATTTCTTTGCCACCGTGTTGAATATTCAAAAGACAACAGGTGGTAATCTCGGGGAAGCCTTAGCCAATTTGTCGAACGTGCTACGCGGCCGGAAGATTTTGCGTGAAAAAATCAAAGCGCTTTCTGCCGAGGCGAAAGTTTCCTCCATCATTATCGGATCTTTGCCGATCATTGTCATGACGCTCGTGACGATTGCCAGCCCGGATTACATGAATGACCTTTATAAAACGACGACAGGTCAGCGAAATCTAATGATTGGCGCTGTCATGATGGTCATGGGGACGCTCATGATGAAAAAAATGATCAACTTCAAATTCTAGGGAGGCAGGAGATAAAGTTATGAGTCCAGAATCCGCCGCCCTTTTCCAAAATGCGGGCTCCGCATTAATTGCTATTTTATTCGTCGCGTCTTTTTGGATTGTCGTCGTTCCGATGTTGGAAGGTGATAAGAAAAAGAAACGGATGGAATCTGTCGCCTCCGCTCGGGAGAGCATGCGGAAATCCCGTTTGGATAGTCTACAGAATGAAGCGCGCCTGCGTGCGGATAGTAAAGGTGTTGCCAAAAATCTCGTTGATAGATTCAGCCTTGAAAAACTACTGGAAGCGTCAGACCTGAAAGATAAAATGGCCCAAGCGGGCTTGCGTGGTCAGAAGCCTGTTTATGTCTTCTATATGGCGCGATTGGTCTTGCCGATTGCTCTGGGTTTAGTTGGCCTCCTTGTTCTGGTTGTTTTGAATGTACCGGAATGGGATTTCACACAGCGTTTGGCGGGCACAATGGCCTTAATCGTTTTGGGGTATTATCTCCCCGCGCTCTATATTCGAAATGTTGCAAATAAACGACTGGCTTCGATCATACCTGTTTTCCCAGATGCGCTGGATTTGCTGTTGATCTGTGTGGAATCGGGCATGTCAGTAGAATTGGCTTTCGCGAAAGTGGCAGAGGAAATGGGGGATGCTTCCGTGGAGCTTGCCGAAGAATTCTCTCTGACGACGGCTGAATTGTCATATCTGACGTCCCGCCGCTTGGCTTATGAGAACTTGGCCCGTCGAAATAATCATCCCGGTATTCGCGCGGTTGCAACAGCGCTCGTTCAGGCGGAACGTTACGGTACGCCTTTGGGGGATACGCTGCGAACGATGGCGAATGAGAACCGCCAATTACGTGTCATGCAAGCGGAGAAAAAGGCTGCGGCCTTGCCGGCCAAGCTCACCGTTCCAATGATTCTGTTTTTCCTACCGGTCCTGTTCATCGTCATTCTGACACCGGCAGCCATGCGGATCGGGCAAGCATTCTAAACTTCCTAGTTTACGCAAAAACGCAATAACAAAAAACCCGCCTCAAATCTGAAGGCGGGTTTTTGGTTTTTTGTTTGCAGTATGAGTTGAGAGTTTAGCGTCGCCTACGATTGGGTTCCCGCCGTGTTGGTTGAGGCGGTGTTGGGGACCCTGTTGAGGGTTGAGTTTGTTGTGGCGCGTAACCTTGTGGCGGATAGCCTTGAGGAACAACGTTTTGAGGCGGAACAGATGTTGGCTGCGCATATCCATTTTGAATTTGCGGTTGGGGCGCGGTTTGAACACCTCGTTTCGCGGCCATGGCACGGGCAGCTTCCGAGGCGCTGGAGAAACGCTGTCCTTGGCTTGGACCGACTTGCATGCGGGCTTGTGGCTGTCCGGCAAGCGGTTGATTAGCTTGCTGTGGTGCTTTTTGCTGCGCTGTCGGGGCCGGATTAAAGGCCGGACGGGCCTGTGGAAAGCTCATCTGCGGTCGTGTCATGCCGGATATTTTTTCAGCCTCCGCCGTTTTTCCCTGCAATTGCAAGACAAGGATCAAGTTCTGTCTGACGCTATCAGATGCGTTCGGCATCGAAACGGCGCGACGAAGCCATCCTTCGGCCGTGGCGGGATCGCCTGAAAGGGCATGGCTTAAACCGATATTGGCCATCACATTTGGATCATTCGGGGTAATGCGCAGCGCACGATCATAGTGTTGACGGGCTTCAGCATAGCGTTCCTGCTGATCCAAGGCTGCGCCTTTTAAGGACCATAGCCGACCATAGCTTGGCGTTTTTGAAAGGCCTTCATTTAAAATTGGGATCGCGTCCAAAGCTCGCTCGCTCGCAATTAAGGCGGCAGCATATTCGGCCATTAAATATGGATCGCTGGGGTAGAGCGCCCGTGTTGTTTGGGTGATCTCGACGGCCCGTCCGGGATTGCCTAATTTGCGAACAGCGGCAGAGAGCTTTAGCGCAGCTTCCAGGTCGCCGGGATTGAGGTTATATTCATTTGACCAGAACGCGGCCTGGGCAAATAATTCCTGAGTTTCTATCGCGTCACGCATTTGCCGAGTGGCGGGCATATATTGATCAATGGCCAGATCGTTTTGGATTTGCGTTTCTTGGTCATTTAGGGGCGGCGCGACAGCGCATCCCGTTGCGATGAGGGCTGTCCCCGCGAGAAGAGCCGAAAAGAGGAACGGACGGTAAGTCATGGTCAAGGCAGCCTTTCAACGGGTATGCCCGCGACATTGGCGAATATTGCGCCGATTGCGGAATTCGTTAACAAATCTGAACGAAGAGGGTTAACGC
>CAYZGF010000034.1:0-14837 GCA_964477595.1 uncultured Algimonas sp. | reverse complement strand
CAGCTGTGCGGCCTTCGATCTCTGCTGCGGGAGAGAGGACGGCGCGGTGACGGAGGGCGGGCAGGGCGATGGACTTCACATCGTCCGGAATGACATAGTTTCTGCCTTGCAGCGCCGCATAAGCGCGGGCGGAGCTTGCAATCATGGCAGCGGCGCGGGGGCTGGCCCCTGTTTCAAAGAGCGGATTATCACGCGTGCCGCGCACGAGGTCGACGACGTAATGAGTAACCTCATCATTTAAATGAATGCCTGATATTGCCGTTCTCGCTTTTTTGAGCGCGGCTTTTGTCATGACGGATTTCAATCCCAAATCCGCCATTGAGGGCGTGCCGCTACGTTGACCATGTTGTTGGACGATCCGTATTTCCTCATCACGTTCAGGATAGGACAGAATATGTTTGAAAAGGAAACGGTCAAGCTGGGCTTCGGGCAGGGGGTAAGTACCTTGCTGCTCGATCGGGTTTTGTGTTGCGACGACCATGAAATTTTCACCGAGAGAAAACCGTTTTCCGTCAATCGTGACTTGTCGTTCCTGCATGGCTTCCAGCAATGCGGATTGTGTTTTAGGTGGCGTCCGGTTGATTTCATCCGCCAGCAGCATGTCACAAAAGATCGGACCCTTTACGAGGGTAAATTCATTTGTCTGGAAAGAGAACAAATTCGTTCCCAGCAAGTCACCGGGGAGCAAGTCCGGCGTGAATTGAATACGGCCGAAATCCAATTTGGTCACATGGGCAAAGACTTGCGCCAAAAATGTCTTCGCCGTTCCGGGCACGCCTTCCAGCAAAATATGGCCGCGTGAAAGCAAAGCGGTCAGCATTAAATCAACGGTATCCGTCTGGCCGATGATCACTTTTCCGACCTCTGTCCGAATGGAACTTGCGAGGGATTGAATGCCGTCTAAAGCCGTTTCATCGGGCCGGTCATCTGTCGTTTTATCAGTCATAGGGTGAGGTCCTTCATGAATTTTCTGGGTCCTGCGGGAAATCAGTTTGTGTCATGGTGTCGCGCCAAACCGCTAAGGCGCGTGCATATTGTCCGTAACTTTGCGTGTCGGCATTAGTGATGGCGCGTTCTAAATCTTCAAAGACAGGCTGGATTTTCAAACGCTTTTCGCGCGCATCCAGCAATGTGTTTATGTGCTCTCCGGTTCGCTCTTTAATGCCCAGTTCGGCAGCCACTTGTCGCCGGATAAGAGCCGCATAATCCGCTCCCGTTTTGTGCGCGCGATTGGCCACGCCCATAAATTCTGCGGCGGTTTCGGCCAAACTGACGGGGCCTTGTGCGTAATCCGGGCGCACTCTGGCAGGGTCTCCAAATCGGTTGAAACCTTGCCACGCGACCAAGCCACCTGCTGCCAAAAGACAAAGCGTGGCCGCAAGAAATGGCGGTGTCACCATGAGTTTGATGATATTTCGGTTGGCCTCAATACCGTGGAGACTGACGTCAAAGTCCACCGTATTTGTGAAAGTTGAGGCTGAATTGATGACCTCATCAATCAATGCACTTGATAATTGTGCACCGCCTTGGGTGGTAAAGGCCATTGTATTAATAAGGTCAGGCTCAGAAAGGATGTAGGTCTGCGTATCTTCCAGCCGAATTAAAACGGCGCGACCATCGATTTTAAATAGGATTTCAGGTTGGGGAAGTGGTTCTAACGGTTCCGCCTCGGCCTCTTTCTCCTCCGAATCTTTTTCGTCCTTATCCTTGTCTTCTTTCTTTTCTTTTGGCTCGTAAGTTTCGCCGCGCTCTTCGGCTGCCTTGCGGCGGCGCTCTTCAGCTTCCTTCAGCGCAATTTCGCGCAGCTCCGCATTATAGTCAGACCATCGTGTTTCCAGATCAAAATACTGAAGGTCCTTAAAGTCAGGTTGATAGCTCTCTGGCAGATTGCGCGTTTGAGGGTTTGTGAAGGAGAGTTGCGTATCAGGTGAGGGAACGTCATGCCGTCTGATCACAGGTAAATCGTCGATCATGGACTCATAAATGCCCGCGTAATATAAACCACTGCCTCTGCTTTTCCGCGCCCAGCCCTTTTGCCCCTCTTCTCCGCGTTGCGGGATCATCTGACCGACTGACCATTTCGGCAAAATAACTAAATTAACAGCCTCGCCTTCCGACTCTATAGTTCTGTTCAAACGACGGGTCGGGCGGGACGGCGTGTAAATGACAAGTCGTTCATCCCGATCATAAAATTGACGTTTTCCACGTGTTTCCCGAACGTCATAACCGAGTGTATCGAGATATTCGGTGAGGGCTTGATATCCGACAGCCGAAACAGACCGAGGTGTGGCTTGGCCCGGCGGCGCTTTGCGCAGATCTTTTGCGAAACCGCCTAAAACCATTAACGCTCCAAAGGCAAACAAGCCGATCAAGATGAGGCTGATTAAAGTTATTGGGCGGAATAGGACATTACTCAGGCCCGGACGTCGGGTTCCGGCCCCGCGTCCCGGAAGGCTTTGCGCCAAATGGCGCTCGCGGGCTGTTCCCAAGCGGCTCATCGTTTGGACCTCCGGGCCGAGGTCGTTTGACCCGTGAGATCGGCATAGGCTTTACGGGCCGTTTCAAACCCGGCTTTATTCACTGACACCCCGCCGAAATGTGCGAGTTCTGAAACCCCCGCGATTGTAGAGAAGGCCGTCCTGGCTTCAGCGGTCAAAACAGATAAGCTGCCGATTTCTCTGGCGGTTAAGCTTCGTCGCACCACATTTGGGCGGTTACGGTCAATGTCTTGGATCGAGCGGAAAAGAAGGGTGTGCACGGCTTCTCCATATCGTCCTTCAGCGGCCAGCCTGTCGACCTCATCCAATAAAATACGGGCTTGGGCCTCTGCAGGTTGATAGAGCGGAATTTCCACTTCCTCTTTTTTAACTTGGCTCGGCTTCGCAAAGCGGGTCTCATAGATTGCCCGTCCGATCAGATAGACCGCCCCCAAAACCAGAGCCCCTAATCCGAGCCAGAAAATCATTTCCAAGAGCGGTGCCAGGAAAGCGAATATCGCATTGAAAATACGTCCAAGCCACCTCTCAAAAGCGGAAGGTGGTCTGCGCGGAATAGGTTCGGCCAACTCATACTGATAGGCTTCATTCCGCTTCACACGTCGATATGCGCGTTCAATATCTTCTTCGCTATGCGCCGCAATGACGGTTTCAGCCGTGGTATCCACCTCTACATCGCTGGTTTGGGCCACAACAGATTGCGGCGCGAATAATAGCGCTGACAAAGCCAAGAGGCAGGTGAAGAGTATCTTGCGGATCACGGTGGGGTCAGATCCATTTCATCAATTTAAAGATGATCATCTGAATGATACCAATCCCGATAACTATTGCCGTCACATACCAAAAGCCCATTCCGCTTTCGGTCCACGGCATGCCGCCGACATTAATCCCCATCATGCCCGAAATCAGGCCCAGCGGCAGGAAGACGGCAGAGACAACGGCCAAGATCATCATATTATTATTCATTTGCTCGGCACGCAGATCTGTCAATTGATCTTTGACAATTGCGCAACGTTCTCTGACGGCATCCAGCTCTTCTGTTACACGCGTCGCTTGATCCGCCGCATCCCGCAGTCGCAACTGATCATCGCTTGTGATCCATGGTAATTTTTGTTGAGATAAGGAATTTAAGGCATCGCGTTGCGGTGCCAAGAAACGGCGAAGTAATATGGCTTGTCGACGTAATTCGGATACAATCGGGCGAGAGGATTCTGTATCCCCGGTTTCGATTTTTTCTTCCAACTCATCCACTTCTTCGTTCAAATCCGTAATGGTTGGTGACATGCGATCAATCATCGCTTGAGCGAAATTAGAAATAAACCCACCCGGGGTCGGTGGTGCGGGCTGGATTAAGAGACGTTTGGCTATATCATGTGTGGCTTTTAACGGGCGTTTCTCAACGCTGACAATACGCGTTGGTTGAATAAAGAACCGAATGCCGATCATATCTTCCGGCTTGGATCCCGGATTGAGGTTCACCCCCCGCAGATTAATCAGAACATCTTCATCACGCAGGATCGTCCTGGGACGCGAATCCTCTGCCAGTAATGTGCGTTCCGCTATTTTATCGAGGTAGATATCGGCGTCAAAAACAGCCTGAATTGTTGGGTCATTACGCTCTAAATGATACCAGTCATATCCATCGCCTTTTTCCCGCGGCAGCCCCAATTCGGCCTGCGGGATTTTAGCTGCCTTGCCGTCCGCCGATATATGATAGGCATGAAGGATGAGTGGCACGTTCTGAAATTTCCCCTGTTCAAGAGCTGCCACCTTAGCGGGCAGAGTAGGGGCGTCAATGGCGTCTGGCTAATGCGGCAAATAGTCTATGAAGATTGCGGGGATTAATCCGCGTAGGCTGTTGCCCACAAATATGGCATCAGCTGATTTGAAGTCGTCTAACGAGAGTGTCCCTTCAATGGCCTGTTCGTTCTCTATAAGCTCTTGTCGCAATATACCGGGAAGTAATCCGCAGGATAAATTCGGTGTTATGAGCGCCCCGTCTTTTTCTATAAAAATGGACGTAAAAGAGCCTTCGCAAATCTGGCCTTGAGAGTTTTGGAATATAACTTCGTCAGCGGATGTTGATGCAGTAATGCGGTGGCGTTCGCCGTCATAAAAATCCCGTGCCGTCGTTTTTGTCCCTGTGGCTTGGACTGACGCGGTTAGCGGGTAGCGGGATATGGCCAGTTTTACAGGCGAATCCACGTCTTCGAATGGCAAGATTTGAGTGCTGAGTTTACTATTTTCTGCAAGAACACGCACCCGCACATCCTCGCCGTCAAACTTATCTAAACGCCGAAAAATTCCAGAGGCCAATTGGTCTCCAACAACAGAGGTGAAGCGTTTTTTGTGAAGAGTCGCACGAGGAATGTCGCCATTGGGTTTACGTCGAAAGGTTTCGATCACGCCTTCATGTGGGATGTCGAAAATTTCGGCTTTCAATAAGCATTCCCGATATTCATCCGGGCCGTCACTATCCAGTACAACACCAGACCCTACATCATATCTGAGCTTTCCATCTGTCATCTGAACGGTTCGGATGGCGACAGAAAAACTCGCATCTCCTGATGGGGCGATATAGCCGACAGATCCGCAATAGGCACCGCGCGGTCCGCTTTCCAACTCTTCAATAATTTCCATCGCCCTTATTTTCGGCGCGCCCGTAACAGAGCCGCAGGGGAAAAGACTCGTAAATATGTCTTGCCAATTCACGTCATTTTTCAACTGACCTGTGACTTGTGATGTCATCTGATGTAGTGTGGGATAGGTCTCGAGTGCGAAGAGTTCAGGTACCTCTACACTTCCCGGAGTGCAGAGCCGTGACAGATCATTGCGGAGCAGATCCACGATCATCAGATTTTCTGCCCGACTTTTTGGCTCCGCTTGCATTTCCGCCAATAACGCCGCGTCAGCGATCGGATCGGATGATCGAGGTCTTGTGCCTTTCATCGGACGCATCCGCATATTTTGACTTTTACGTTCAAAGAAAAGTTCAGGAGAGAAACTCACGATTTCGGTGTCGCCAAGGCTTACAATCGCGCCATATCGTCCGGGTTGTCGCCGCCGGAACGCGGCGTAGATTTGGGATGCGCCGGCTTTACTTTCCGCAAACATCGGAAAGGTGAGGTTAACTTGATAGCAATCGCCCGATCTCAAATAGTCTTGTACGTGATTAAAGCGTGAGAGATACTCCGCCTCGGTCCAACTCGGCTCGAAATTCAGTTCAGGAATATCACGTGTGTAGAGCCAATCCACGGGCGGTGTCTCGGATGGCGCGTCAAATACACCAAGCTGAATCAAGGGGGTATTTGGCGCGTCAAATCTCGGTTCTAAAGCGTGCCCCAACTCATAAGACATCCATCCGGCCAGCCATTTACCACCGCTTTGGGCGGCTTCTATTTCAGCAAAGGCTTGGGGAAGTTCATCACGCGTATTTGCCGTGATCAGCTGTACGGGATTTCGGAAAACAAATTGTTCTCCTGTGCCCTGATCGTCCAGCAGGACAAATGTCATTTAGAAAGTGAACCCGGGAATAAGGTCCGCATAATAACTGTTCTTACCCCGCAGTACGATCTCCGCTTCTTGCGCAATACTCCGACGGAAACTCACAGCTGCTCCGGGTGCGATTTGTCCCAAAAGCCAGAGATCAGCTTGGATGACCTGCAGGGCCCGCGCATATCCACCTGTGCAATGTCCATCCGCGAGAGCGAGGATGGGCTGGCCGTCCGGCGGAATTTGTAAACTTCCGGGCAAGAGAGGACTGCTCGTCATTTTCAGAACCGTATCCAAGGCAACTTGATCGCCCTTTAAACGCGACCCCATTCTGTCTGTTGCAGTCGTGGCGTAGAACGGTGTGGTGAATAGATAGCGTTTTGACGCATCTGAGAGCGCGTCCCATTCAGGGCCTTGTTCAGCCCTTAAAACAATATGATTGGAGAGCAGCGGAATATGGCCTTTGGGCAGAGTTTTGGCTTCGCCCTGCGGCTCACCGATTTCGATTTCGTCACCCGTTTTCAACGCTTCCCCATTCAATCCGCCCAATTTCGCGGGCAGATAAGTTGATACCGACCCCAAGAAAGGTTCGGCTTTCACGCCGCCGGCAATCGCCAGATAGGCTCGACAGCCTGCCCGGGTAAAACTCATGGTCAGAATATCACCGGCTTCGACTTGAACGGCTTTATTCAGGGGCAGGTTCATGCCTTGATTTTGAGACCACATCTGTGCCCCGGAAATCGCAATTATATAATCTTCATTGAACCGAACATGCAGGCCGCCCAACGCACATTCCAGCGCAGGCGTGTCCCAGCGATTTCCGACCAGATGGTTTGCAATTGCAAAGGATAGTTTATCGGCGGCTCCGCCACCCGGAATGCCCTGATGTCGATGGCCGGGACGGCCTGCATCCATGATGAGGGTCTGCGTGCCCGAATGAAGAACAGTGATGGTCATTGCGGCACAAACCTCACGCGGTCACCGGCGTTGAGCAGAAAGGGAGTCTCGCGCTTGGCGTCAAATATAGACAATGGTGTACGCCCAATGATTTGCCAGCCGCCGGGGCTTTCCAATCCATAAATTCCCGTCTGCCAATTTGCGATGCCAATACTACCAGCCGGAACTTTTGCGCGCGGCGTGGCCAGTCGAGGGTGATGTAGTTTTTTGGGCGCGGGTGAGAGGAAGGTGAAACCCGGAATGAAACCCATCATACAGACACGGTAGTCTTTCCGGCTATGTTTCGCGATGACCTCATCCATTGAGAGTTTTGCGGAGGCGCAAATCGTGTCCATATCCGGCCCGTCTTTCCCGCCGTAATGAACCGGAATTTCGACTAATTTCCCCGTCTTTCGATTTCCTAAATTTTGTCGCGCCAAAATATCTTCAATATGTCGTTTAGTTGCATCAACGGATCGTGATGCCAGATCGAAAACACAAACGAGTGAGTCGTATCCGGGAACGACTTCAATATATTTTCCGCTCTCGCGCAGGGCCGCAGATAAGCTATGGACCGTATCATTCACGGTCTCCGAAAAGCCGTCCGTTTCCCAATCCACAAGGATCGCGTGATCCCCATATAGAGAGATTTTCGGAGATGGGTGCTTTTTGCTCATTTATGCAAAGGCCTTAATTGTGAGGCCCTCTGCCTCTATTGCTGCGCGGGCTTGTCGAGCGGTCTCCACAGCGCCAGCGCTGTCTCCATGAACACAAAGCGATCCGGTTTTCAATGTCAGTGTTTTGCCTGAATGCGTCTGGACTTGACCTGTCGTCGCCAGCGCCCGGGCTTGGTTGAGGCGGGCTGTCTGATCTTTGATTACGGCGCCGTCGATTTTGCGGGAGAGCAAGTGCCCATCGTCTGTGTAGCGGCGATCAATAAACCCTTCCGCGACAAATCTTAGGCCATGATCTGCGGCGGCTCGACCCATTTCTGAATTTGGCCCGCCCAGAAATGCGAGTCCCAAATTGAGATCGGCGATGACTGAGGCAATAAGATCGGCTTTCTGCGCATCGAAAACAGAGTCATTATAAAGTGCGCCGTGGGGTTTGACATATGCCAGCTTGACGTCTTCTGCGGTACAAATCTCAACAAGGTCGAGTATTTGCGCGCGCAAGGTGTCAGAGAGCGCTTTTGCGTCAATATCTTGTCCCAACACCAAACTGGTTCGTCCAAAATTCGCTCGGTCGGGATAAGCGGGATGCGCGCCGATTGTGACGCCTGCGGCTTTGGCATTGCGCACTGTCAAACGCATGGAGTCCGCGTCGCCTGCGTGGCCGCCGCAGGCAATATTTGCGCTGGAAATAGCGTCAATAATTGCGGCTTCTGACGCAGCCCATGCGGGTGTGTCGGCTTCGCCAATATCAGCATTCAGGTCGATTGTTTTCATGTCTCATCTTTAGCAGCTAATTTGCGTTTGCCCAGACTGATTTCAACGCCCAAAAGGCGCTATGATTGAGAATCCACTTTTTTGGGTGAGCGCCATAATTGCCGTGATCATCACGGGCATCTCTAAAGGTGGATTTGGCGGGTTAGCCTTGTTCGCTGTCCCGCTTATGGCCCTCACCATTTCTCCCATCCAGGCCGCCAGTATTATGCTACCCATTCTGATCGTCATGGATTGGGTCAGCGGATGGAGTTACCGCAAATCTTTCGACAAAGCGCTCGTGCTACGGATGTTGCCTGCTACGATTTTTGGGATCGGGATCGGATGGGCGCTGGCGGGTTTTGTTACGGATAATGCCGTTCGAATAATTGTCGGTCTGATCGCCGTCGCGTTTCCACTCTATAATTGGTTCGGTCCAAAGTCCGGATTGGAAGCCATTAAAGACAGTAAGGTCGCGGGGCATATTGCTGGCGGTCTGGCAGGATTTACAAGTTTTATCGCGCATGCCGGCGGTCCACCCTTTCAAGCCTATGCCATTCCCCAAGGTCTGCCTCACAGGATTTACGCCGGGAGTGCGGTGATGTTTTTCTTCATCGTTAATGCGGTGAAATTGGTCCCTTACGCGGCGCTGGGTCAGTTAGATATGTCAAACCTAACCACATCAGCCATGCTCTTACCCATTGCACCGATTGGGGTTTTGATTGGCGTTTGGCTGACAAAGCGTATCGATGGTATTTTGTTCTACCGGATTATGTACGGCCTGATTTTTCTAACAGGAATGAAATTGCTCTGGGACGCGTTTCTATAGGGAGCGTCCGCAGGCTGCGCCACTGGCCCAAGCCCATTGAAAATTATGCCCGCCGAGATGTCCTGTCACATCCACTACTTCGCCGATGAAATAGAGACCCGGGACAGACTTTACTTCCATGGTCTTGGATGAAAGCTCATCCGTATTCACACCGCCGCGCGTCACTTCCGCTTTGCGGTAGCCTTCCGTGCCCGCGGGCCGCACATGCCACGCACTGACTTGCAAGGCGAGATTGGCAAGTTCACGGTCGGGCATATCCGCAAGGCGCTGATAGGCAAATTGTGCCGCCAAATGGGTCGCCAAGCGGGCAGGGAGGTGTGATGCGAGCCACTTCTCCGGCGAAAGTTTCGGGGTCTGTGTTTTGGCGCGTTTTAATTCTGCGAGTGTGTCGCGCCCTGGGGCCATATTAATCGTAATCGCTTCACCGGAGTTCCAGTAAGAGCTGATCTGCAAAATAGCCGGACCGGACAATCCGCGATGCGTAAACAACATGGCTTCATCAAAACTTGTCTCGTCATTACTGATAATCGTATCGACGCTGACGCCGGATAGAGCGGCGATAGGCTCTTTTAATTGATCCGTGAAGGTCAGCGGGACGAGAGCCGGTTCAGGGGTGATGACGTCCAGCCCAAATTGTTCAGCGACCTTATACCCAAATCCTGTCGCGCCCATTTTTGGTATCGAAGGCCCGCCACAAGCTATGACAAGAGCTGTCGAGGCGAGGGTTTGGGTTGGTGTCGTGACAACAAAGCCCTCGCCGAGCTTTTCGACACCTAAGACCTCTGTGCCTAAGCGGAGTTCGTTTCCAGCAGCAGTACATTCTGAGAGGAGTAAATCGATAATCTCTTGTGACCGGCCATCGCAAAATAGCTGACCTTTTGTCTTTTCATGCCATTTGATGCCGTAGCGTTCCACTAGATCGAGAAAATCAAATTGCGTATAACGGCTAAGTGCTGATTTTGCGAAATGTGGGTTTTGCGAAATGAAGTTGTCCGGTCCACAATGTAGATTTGTGAAGTTGCACCTTCCGCCGCCACTGATACGGATTTTCTCACCCGCGCGCTCAGCATGGTCAAGAATGATAACGGACTTACCGTTTTGTCCGGCAAATGCGCCGCACATTAATCCCGCCGCGCCGGCACCTATAATGATAACATCAGCGTCCATCCAGCTCACCCGCAGCTTTCATACGGCCCAGTTTCAGGATTGCCGCCACGCCCAAAGCATGTCGAATTTCTCCGGAATCAACGGCGTCCAGTGCGTCGTCCAAACTGATCTTCATGATGGAAATATCTTCGCTGCTTTCCAGTTCGGTTTCGCCCGCGGTGAGGTCACTTGCCAAATAGACAAGGCAGCTTTCATCCGTGATGGAATTGGATAATTCCATTTTCAGAATTTGCTCCATGCGACCTGCTGTAAATCCGGTTTCCTCACGCAATTCTCGGTGGGCTGTTCCGACAGGGTCTTGACCGGAAGGGTCGCCGCCCGCTGGTACTTCCCAGCTATAGCTTTGGAAAGCGACCCGGCTTTGCCCAACTAACCAAATATATCCGTCTTGATAGGGCACAACGCCAATGGCGAGATTTTTAAAATGGACAAGGCCGTAAAGCGCATCTTTGCCATTCGGGTCCACAGCCGGAATATCATCGACCCGCATCCACGGATTCTCATATTTCGCCTTTGGCGTACCAAGTTGCCAGGCAAAGTCGGGTCTTGGGAAGGTTGGGCTCTCACTCATGCGCGGCGGTTAGCAGGGCAAAAGTGACGAGGAAACCGAAATGGTGAGCTTACTTTCCGGATATAGGGTGTGAAACTGCGACAATCCGTCAAAAAATAACTGAAAAGCAATAAATACTTATTGATAATCAATAATAACATGACTAAGGGTAGAAGATATCGGTGTGCCAACCGATGGGAGACGAAAATGACTGATTCACATAACGCCCGAGAACCGCAAGTTTTCGGACAGGATAACGCGAATGCTTTGCCTGAACAGGCACCAAAGAAACAGCTATGGATATGGCGTGCGCTGATCTTTGTCCTGCCCGTCCTCGTTATTGGAGGATCGGTTGTCGGTGTCTCCGCCATGAGCGCGCTAAAGCCTGAACCCGAAGAAAAAGAAGATGTCGTCAAAGCCATCCCTGTCTTGACGGATGTGGCGGTTCAAGATGACGTCACGCTTACCGTTGATGTTCAGGGCGAGGTTCAGCCGCGCACAGAAATAAATCTCGTGCCGCAAGTAAACGGTCTGATCACCTATATGTCGCCGAAGTTCATTGAAGGCGGACGGTTCCGCAAAGGAGATCTGCTGGTTCGTATCGACCCGGCTGAATTTGAATTACGCGTTACCCAGGCCCGCGCAAATGTTGCGCAAGCCAAGACAGTCGTCGCAAGAGAGAAATCAGAATCTGTCATTGCGCGCCAGGATTGGGATGATCTGGGTCGGAATGAGGCGCCAACTCCATTAACCCTTAGAGAGCCGCAAATGGCTGAGGCCGAAGCCCAACTTGCATCAGCGGAAGCCCGTCTGGCCGAGGCGTCACTCCAACTTTCACGGACATCCTTATATGCGCCTTTTGATGGACGGGTGACGATGCGTCATGTCGATCAAGGCGAATTCGTAACCGCAGGAACACGGCTGGGCGAAATCTATTCCGTCGATGTCATGGACGTACGCCTACCTATGACAAATGAAGACCTCCGTCGTGCAGGCTTAAACCTTGGATATGAAGCGGACAGCCCGACCGGAGGCATTCCCGTAACTCTATCCGCTGACGTCGCCGGGACGCCAGCAAAATGGCAGGGGCGCATTGTGCGGACCGATAGCCGCTTTGATAATAATACCCGCGTTCTGTTTGCCTATGCAGAAGTTCGTGATCCGTTTGGAGCAGGGGCCAGCGACGGCACACCGCTTGCGCCTGGGATTTTTGTCAAGGCGGCTATCGACGGCCAAAAGCTGACAGATATTATTGTTGTCCCACGCTCTGCCTTACGCGGGGAAGATAAGGTTTATGTCGCCAATGAGGACACCCTTTCCATCAAAACTGTCTCTGTCGTGTCCAGCAATCGTCAACACGCCATATTACAGGGCGGAATTGAAATCGGGGATGAAGTTGTGACATCGCCCATTCGCGGTGTTGCGGAAGGCATGAAAATTCAGGTCGTTAAACCCGGTGAGCCGTCCGTCGAAGAGGCCTCTGAAATAGGGGTAGAAGAATGAGGAATATCATCAAATGGTGGGCGAGTAATCCTGTCGCCGCAAATCTGCTTATGCTGATCTGTTTCATCGGCGGGATTGTCAGCTATGTTCAAATTGAACGGGAGTTGGAGCCCTATGTCGAATTTCCGGGGGCTTGGACCTATGTGGCTTGGCCGGGCGCATCCCCACAGGATGTCGAAGAACAAATAATTGTCCGCATGGAGGAAGCACTTTCTGAAGTTCAAGGCGTAAATCGTATGTGGGCTTTCGCAGGTGAGGGCGGCGGGTCCGTCACTGTTGTTGGTAAAAACGGTGTCGATGAAGCCGTCCTAATGGCGGATGTGAAACGTGCGGTAGATTCGATCAATGCGTTCCCGCCCGCTGCTGAACAGCCGCAGATCAATGTCTTCCGAAATCAGCAGGAAATGATCCGATTGGCCGTTTCGGGCGATGAAAGCGTCTCTGAACGAGACTTAAAACGCTTTGCAGAGAAGACCCGGCGTGAGGTCGCATTGCTTGGCTATGTTCCGTCCGTGGATTTATTCGGTGTGCGCGGCGAAGAAGTCTCTATCGAAGTCTCAGAAGATGCCTTGCGGCAATATGGTTTAACTCTGAACGAAGTGGCGCAGGCTGTGCGCGGAACTTCTGTAAATGCGTCCTCCGGCACAGTTCGGACGGATATCGGTAATATGCAACTCCGCACGCGCAATCAGGCTGATTCCCAAATTGAGTTTGAGAATATTATTGTGCGCCAGGATGTTGGTGGCGCGACTGTTCGCGTTGCAGATGTAGCAACAGTCATAGACGGGTTCGAGCAAGTCGACTTGCTTGCGACGGTAAATGGGGACCGGACAATCCTCGTACAGGTCATGAGCGGCCCCAGTATGGATATTGTGAAGATGTCCGAGAATGTCTCCCGTTATCTGGACGAGACGAAAGATAACCTGCCGGACGGTATGTCGATCACGACATGGGAAGATGCGGCCGAGCAATATTCCGGTCGTATTAATACAATCGCGAAGAACTTCTTCACCGGACTATTACTGGTGTGTTTAACGCTCATGCTGTTCTTGCGTCCCAAAATTGCTTTCTGGGTAAGTATCGGGATCGCGACGGCATTCGCGGGTGGACTGGCATTACTGCCTCTCTTTGATGTCTCATTTAATATGATCTCGACCTTCGCTTTCCTTTTGGTGATCGGGGTGATTGTGGATGACGCGATTATTGTGGGCGAGGCTATCCACTTTAAGACTGAGATGGGAGACCGAGATTTAGAGGCCGCCGTGAATGGTACGAATATGGTTGTGAAACCCGTAATTTTTGCGGTGCTAACGACGATGATTTTCTTCGCGCCATGGATGTATCTCAGCGGTGGAACCAGCGAGTTCACGCGTGCCATTTCATTGGTCGTGATCTTGGCGCTATTCTTCTCGCTCGTAGAATCACTTCTGATCCTGCCGGCCCATTTGGCGCATTTGAAACCTGTCGATCCGCAAAGCCGGATCATGCGGTTTCAGAAGAAGATCGCCGATAGTCTGACTTGGGTGGCGGAATCGCTTTACCGACCTTTGATCACGGCGGCTTTGCGAAGACGTTATCTTACAGCATCGCTTTTCATTGGTCTGATGGTTTTGACTGTTGGTGTTGTCGCAAATGGTTTGGTGAAATCGTCCTTCTTCCCCGAAGGCGAAACAGATCAGATCGAAATTTCTGTCGAGCTACCTGAGGGCACGCCATATGCGCGGACGCTGGAAGTTCTAGCGCAATTGCAACATGCCGAAGAAGCCTTGCAGGATGAAATTGCGGCAACGGACGGCGATTTGATTGAAAACTGGTACACGCGGTCCCGCGACAATAATGTCCTCGCGCTGGTCAAACTGGTCCCGCCGGAAACGCGGGCTTTGACGGCCAAGGAAACGGCTGAACGGTTACGGGATCTCATCGGCGAAGTACCGGATGCGGAAAATATCAACGTCAATTACCAGAACGGAAATAACGGTCCACCCATCCAATATGTCTTGAATGCAAAAGAGTTCGAGGATTTGGAAGCCGCGGCTGACGATCTCATGACGCAACTTCGCAGCTATGAAGGCGTGTTTAACGTCGTCAATGATATGGAAAGTGCCTCGGAAGAAGTACAATTTGATCTCAAACCCGGTGCTGAAGCCCTCGGTGTGACGACCGCTGATGTCGCGCGTCAAGTCCGTCAAGGTTTCTTCGGTGAAGAAGTGCAGCGCCTGCCGCGAGATGGTGAAGATGTTCGTGTTTATGTGCGCTATCCGCGCGCTGACCGAGAGTCGCTCGACTTCCTGAATACAATCCGCATTCGCGCCAATGCGGACTCGTTTTATCTGGGTATACGTAGGCAGCTTTTATCCGAAATTATGATGCAGGTTTTTGGCTTTAAGCGTGGTGCCAATTGTGAAAGTTGCACCTTTTCTATGGTAACGACTCCTCCTGAT
>CAYZGF010000033.1:13985-15028 GCA_964477595.1 uncultured Algimonas sp. | reverse complement strand
TTATCGGCAATCCAACGGTTCAGCAAGCGCACACCAAATCCGGTCCCAAATGTAGGATTACGCGGGTCTTTTGATCCGTTGACCATACCTGTTCCGGCAATGTCCAAATGTGCCCAAGGAGTCTCTGTCCCAACAAAACGTTTCAGGAACTGCGCGGCCGTGATGGACCCTGCTGCGCGACCACCGATATTTTTCATATCCGCATTGGGCGAATTGAGTAGCTTGTCATAAGCCTCGTGCAGCGGAAGTCGCCAGGCTTTGTCCGTAGAAGTCTCACTCGCATCGGAAATCTGTTTCGCCAGTTCATCATCCGGCGTGAATAATCCGCAATATTCGTGACCCAAGCCAACAATAATAGCACCGGTCAATGTCGCCAGATCAATCATTGCGGCTGGCTTATAATTTTTGACGGCGTAATGAAGCGCGTCGGCGAGGACCAATCGCCCTTCCGCATCAGTGTTCTGAACCTCAATCGTTTGACCGGACATGGACACGACTATATCGCCCGGCAGCTGGGCTTTACCGTCGGGCATATTCTCGACCAGACCAACAATCCCGACAACATTCGCCTTGGCTTTACGCGTGGCAACTGTACACAAAGTCCCGACAACGGCAGCGGAACCGCCCATATCACCCTTCATATCCCACATATTGTTACCGGGCTTCAGGCTGATGCCGCCTGTATCAAACGTCACACCTTTGCCAACTAAACAAACTGGAGCGTCGCCGTCTTTACCACCATTCCAGCGCATGATCGCAAGTTGGCTGTCGCGCTCGGACCCAAGACCGACACCGAGGAGCGCATGCATGCCGAGCTTTTCCATCTCCGCTTCGCCGAGGATTTCAACTTCGAGCCCGAGGCTCTCCAGCTCTTTTATGCGGTTGGCATAGGCTACCGGATAAATCTCATTTGGCGGCGCATTCACGAGATCGCGTGCGAGAACAACACCGTCACCGGTCGCGCCGTAATAGTTTTCATAAGCGGCTTTGGCCGCCTCAGGATCATCACTGGCAACAGTAATTGATGAAAGTGGGTCCTTCTT
>CAYZGF010000033.1:0-13975 GCA_964477595.1 uncultured Algimonas sp. | reverse complement strand
CGTACCGTCCAAATGGATTGTCAAAGATTTTACGCCGCTTCCGCGCAAAGCCTTTGCTGTTTTGGCTGCACACATCTCATAGTCAAAGACATCAGCCTCTCCGCGTCCGGAAACGAAAAGCCGCACACCTGATCCAACATAGGTATTGAACCCGTCACCCGATTTTCCATGAAACCCAGCCCCTTTTGCGGCGGCCTTCACGACCTCGCTGTCATATGCGTGGTCCTCCCCACTATTGGAAATGACAAGGGCCGCGCCTGTTTTTGCAGCACCGGGACCGGAAAATGTGACTTTCATAAAATCGCCTTAAGCTTGGTTTGAAGCACTGGTAAAGGAAGGATCACCGCATTAGAAGGGGGCAATCGAAACTAGGCGTAATTTTGCGTCAATGAGGACAAACTGGCGCACATCTAGATGAAACTCCTTCAGCGCTATATTTTTTCGCAGGCCTTTTCCCCTGCCGTCCTGTCTTTATCGGCTTTGGCCTTGCTGGCTTTACTGACCCAATCCTTGCAAACGCTGGATTTGATCGTTGAGAATCGTCAGAGCGCGGGTACATTTTTTTACATTACCTTCCTCGCCCTACCACAGCTGATAGGCATCATTATGCCGCTCGCCGTATTCATGGCGGCCATTTATGCGCTCAACCGAATGACCAATGATTCGGAACTGGTGGTCGCTAAGGCCAATGGTGTTTCACCCTGGGCGATGGGAACCCCCGTCTTGCGTTTAGGTGTCTATGCTTTGATTTTGCACCTTCTTATCAATCTCGTGCTTCAACCCCTGTCTTTCCGGCAAATGCGGGCGGAAATTTTGACGGTAAAGACGGATATCGCCAGCCAAATGGTCCAAGCAGGACGGTTCGTGACACCCGCACCGGACCTCACTGTTTACACACGGGAGATTTTACCGGATGGCGAGTTACGCGATGTCTTGATCCATGACGGACGCGACGCAGAATCGAAATCAACCCACACAGCCAAAACAGGACGTCTCCAGCGATCTGAAAGCGCGACATCGCTGGTCTTGTTTAACGGCTCTGTTCAAACTCCGCTGGAAGACGGAAGCTTGGACGTCATTGATTTTGAGACTTATCAACTCGACCTCTCAGATGTTGTCGCACTGGATAATGTCCTTAGATTGAAATCCTCTGATCGATTTTTGCACGAACTTTTGCGGCCCGATCCGCGCGATTATGTCACACCGAAATCGCGTCGGGAAATGGCGGCGGAAGGCCATGCGCGCCTTGCCGCCCCGCTTTGGAATGTTGCTTTGGTCCTTGTCGCCTTAGCTTTCATTTTGCGCGGTCAGCACTCAAAACTGGGTAATGGCCGTAAAATCGCCATCTGTGCCGTGACGGGATTTGTCCTTCGCCTGATTGGATTTGCCGTCGCTTCATCCGCAGAAGGTGATGCGGCCTTAAACCCGGTCCAATATGCTGTCCCGCTCCTCGTGATCTTGGTTTGTCTTGGCTATTTGGCTCGGCGAAAACGTCTTCGTTTCGGCCAGAAGCGTAGACGGAAAGCCTATAATTCAGCCAAGATTCAGCCCGAGGCAATCGCATGAGCCGCGCCACCCTCTCCCGCTATATCGCCGGTAAGACCTTGCGCGGCATTTTATTGGCCTTTCTAATTGTAACGGCCATTATTGCGTTGGTCGATTATGTCGAAGCGTCTCGCAATATCGGGGCCGACGGTGATTTGTCCCCGATCCAACTACTCATTCTAACAGGTTTGAAAATTCCGAAATTGATAGAGCAGACCATTCCCTTTGTCGTCTTGTTCGGGGTGATGGGGGCGCTTGCCGGTATGAATAGACGCTCGGAACTGACAGTTATGCGCGCAGCCGGACTATCGGCATGGCGATTTTTGCGCCCTGCCGTCATCGTCACCGCGCTAATAGGCGTCCTATGGTCGACAGTCGTGAATCCGCTTTCCTCCCGCATGATGGGCGAATATGACGCCCGCGCCGCAGCGGTCTCAAGCGCCGCACAAACGGAGGAAATATGGCTCAGGGAAGGGTCAGACAGCGCTCAAAGAGTTATCCAAGCCGAGAGCCTCGATCTCGCCTCAAAACGTCTGGACGGAGCTATATTTTACGAAATGGGCATTGAGCCTGACGGGGCTACGGTCTTTGAACGGCGCTTTGATGCAGAGACGGCTCGTCTATTGACGCCTGGTTATTGGACATTGGAAAATGTCATTGAAAATGCCCCCGGTGAGGCCACACGACGCACGGATGAATTGACCCTGCCAACAAATATATCAGTCGAGGAACTGAGAGAGCAATCCGGGCAGCAAGTAGATCCACCCTTTTGGGCAATTCGTGACGAAATAAAAGCGAATGAAAAAGCAGGGTTTTCAGCGCGAGAGCTCCGCCTGCAATTCCACAAACTCTTGGCCCTGCCATTTTTGCTGGTCGCCATGACATTTATCGCGGCGGGCGTCTCCATGCATTTGGTTCGAGGCGGCGGAACCTTACGCCTTCTCATAATGGGGGCGGCTTTGGGTTTCGGCGTGTTCTTCGCGGACAGCGTTATTACGGCCTTTGGCGAAGTTGCGATTTTGCCGGTTGTCTTGGCAGCCTGGACCGTCCCTATCTTGGTTTTACTGCTCGGGATCACCCATTTGGCGAAAATTGAAGACGGCTGAAATCTGACCGTAGTTTAATGTCCAAAGACCTGACAGTGTCCTAAACTTGCGACAATGAATCCTTTGGCTATAACGGCCTTTGAACTGAATAGAAGACGACTCTTATGCGCCTTTTCAAAACGCTAGCAATTACCACCGCCCTGCTCTCAACTTCGGCTTCTGTGAACGCGCAGTCTGCGCCTCACGGAATTGCGGCTGTTGTGAACTCTGACATTGTGACCATTCACGATCTTCGCCAACGTGTGCTGTTCATGATGGCTACCACGGGCGCGGAAACGGACGAGGCCAGCATTCAACGCATGCAAAGGCAAGCTCTTCGAAATTTGGTCGACGAACATCTGCAAATGCAGGAAGCCGGGACCTATGACGTCACAATTTCAGATGAAGAAGTAAATCAAAGTGTCGGCAGACTCCTTTCGCGGAATGGAGCCGATCCAAATAAGCTTGTGTCCGATCTAGCGGCTGCGGGCGTTTCAATTGAAACGCTGCGCGATCAGGTCCGGTCTGAAATTGCGTGGCAGCGGATCGTCAACGGCCTTTACGGGTCCCGTATCCGTATCTCTGACGCGCAGATTGATGAAACTTTGAATCAAATCACGGCAAATGCATCCAAGCCAAATTACCGTGTCGCCGAGATCTATATCGAAGCAACACCTGATATCGGCGGTATGGACGGAGCCATGGAAGGCGCAAACGCTATGATCCAGCAGGTCCAATCCGGCGCACCTTTTCCCTTGCTCGCTCAACAATTTTCGTCAGCTGCCTCTGCCGCACGCGGGGGTGATGTCGGCTGGGTCCGCGAAGGTGAGTTACGCCCGGAAATCGACTCAGTCATTAAAGAGATGCAAGCCGGAAGCGTTTCCGCGCCCATCCAAGTTCCCGGAGGAGTCTATGTTGTTGCACTCGTGGAAAAGAAAATCTCTGAAGCCGATACGCTTTACAAGCTCAAACAAGTTACCGTTGAAGACGAAACTGAAGCTGCAAAATCCAGATTGATCGCCTTACGGGGCGAATTGACAAGCTGCGATACGCTGGATGATGACGTTGAAGCACTGGAGGGTGTTGTCGCAGCCGATATGGGGGAACTGAAATCCTCTGATCTGACAGACCCCATTGTTGAAGCCCTTGAGCGGACGGATGTCGGCGGGTTATCTGACCCATTTGATCGTCCGGACGGCGCGACATCCATCATGGTCTGTAAGCGCCAGACCACCGGATCTGATATTCCTACACGCGATCAAATCGAGGATCGCCTACTGGACCAGCAATTGGCCCAAGCTTCTAAACGCGCCTTGCGCGACCTTCGTCGTCAAGCGACGCTCGTGGTGCGTTAGGCGTCGGCCTCATGCGCCCATTCGCACTCAGCATGGGCGACCCGGCGGGCATTGGCCCTGAGATTACCGTTAAAGCCTGGCATGCTCTGCGGGCGTCTCCCGATCACATATTTGCTGTGATTGCGCCGTCTGCAGTGTTTTCTGACGTGCCGCATCGCGTGATTTCGAAGATTACTGACGCGCCCTTGGTTTTCAGAGACGCCCTTCCGATCATAGAGATTGAAGGCTCTTCCGCGACTGTGGGTCAACCTTCCGCTGATAACGCCCCCGCTATTATCAGTTCTATTGAGCTTGCTGTGTCACTTTCATTAAGCGGACAAGCCGACGGTATCGTGACCAACCCGATCGCAAAACATGTGCTGTATGAGGCCGGATTTCGCTTTCCCGGACATACAGAATTTTTGGGGCATTTAGGTCAAGGCCATGACGCGCCCTATGCACCCGGCCCGGTTATGATGCTCGCCGCCCAAAACCTACGTGTCGGGCTGGCAACTGTTCATGTTTCTCTGAAATCAGCAGCCACGCAATTATCAACGGACACAATTTTACGAACAGCACGGGTCATGTTGGGTGCCTTGGAAACAGACTTTGGTGTGAAAAATCCTCGTCTTGCCCTCACCGGTCTCAATCCGCATGCAGGTGAGGACGGCGCACTGGGTCGCGAGGAAATTGAGATCATTAACCCAGCTGCGCAATTCTTGCGTGAAGAAGGTTTTGACGTGACGAATGCGCAACCCGCAGACACGCTTTTCCATGCCGAAGCCAGAGAAGGCTATGATGCCGTCTTAGCGATGTATCACGACCAAGGCCTGATCCCCGTAAAAACACTGGATTTCCACGGCGGCGTAAACATCACACTTGGCCTGCCCTTCGTCCGAACAAGTCCGGATCATGGCACCGCCTTTGGGATCGCCGGACAAGGCGTTGCCCGTCCTGACAGCCTCATTGCAGCGATCAAAAAGGCGCGTGAAATCGCGAATAATCGTTATGTCCATTAGCGATCTTCCCAGCCTGTCAGAGACTGTCAAAACCCATGGATTGGGGGCGAATAAAAAACTCGGTCAGCATTTCCTGTTAGACATGAACCTGACCGATAAGATCGCACGCCTTGCGGAACCCTTGGCGGGGCATAGTGTTGCTGAAATTGGTCCCGGCCCCGGTGGTTTAACCCGCGCCTTACTCCTGCGAGGCGCTGAAAAGCTGGTGGCGATTGAGATGGACGAGCGCTTCATCCCTGCTTTGGCAGAAATAGGAGATCTCTCTCAAGGACGCCTCGAAATTGCCCAAGGCGATGCCTTGAAATATGACATCTCGGCCAACCTTTCCGCTCCGCGAAAAATCGTTGCCAATTTGCCCTATAATGTCGGGACAAAAATGCTGATTAACTGGATCACGGCGTCTCCCATTTTTTGGACGCAATTGGTTTTGATGTTCCAACTGGAAGTCGCTCAGCGCGTCGTTGCCCAACCGGGTGAACCCCATTACGGGCGGCTTGCTGTGCTCTGCCAATCCGTTGCACAGTGCCGCATGGCGTTTGAAGTCCCCGCCAAGGCTTTCACCCCGCCCCCGAAAGTCGACAGTGCCGTGATCGTCTTGGACCCACTTGAGCGACCCTTTGAGGACTTGAAAACACTTGGGAAGGTTACCCAATCCGCGTTTGGGCAACGCCGCAAAATGTTGCGCCGTAGTTTGAGACCCTTGGCTGAGCAATCCGGTTTGGTTTTAGAGACGTGGCTGGAGAGCTGTAATGTTGACCCTCAAGCAAGACCTGAGACCTTGCCTGTCATCGCATTTCAAAATTTGGCAAAGGCCCTCAACGCGATCCATTGATCATACGGCTTACCTCATCTTGTGCCACACCTAATGAAAGACCGGCTTGGGTCAGACGATTAGCTGTTGCGACATCCCGGTTTCCGGTCACTTGGGCCAAACGACATAGATCAGCGAAGAGCGCCCGCGAAAGTCTGGATGACCCATTAATACTGCGGCAATAGCGGTGAAGCGTTGGTTTCAATTTTGGACGTCTCGGCAAGGCTGCGGCAAGCTTGTGGAAGGCTTTCTGCTTTCTACCCGTCCCAAGGCGTAGATCTGACTCAATTCGAGAGAGCGTCAGAGCCCCGCGATCCTCAAATGTACAAAAACATAAACGGATGAGCGTATCAGTACGAAGATCCAGCTCAGCATTCAGATATTGGGTGGACGTTCCGACAAGCGTTGCCGCAACCGGTTTTGAGTGACCAACGGGCACGGCACGCTGTCTGAAACGGGCTTCGGGAGTCGGAGCAGATTGGGGATGAAATTTCACCCATAAATCATAGACATGCCCTTCCGCAATCAATTGAACAGAGATCGCGAGCGCCGCGCCCAAACAAAGCCAAACTATATGTTCCATAAAGCTGAGTAAAACGAGGTTTTGAGCATGGCTGAGGAGGCTCATATTATCGCCATGAAGATAACCGATTAGACAAGACAGGACGATCGCGTAGACGAGTGCACGCATTAAAATGCGGTCACCCCGGGATCCATCAGCCATCACACCACAAAGTGTTGAGACGATTGCAAATCCCAAAATTATTGAAAACCCAACCTCAATCATCCTGCATCATTACAGGAATAAAGTAGATTTCAGATTAAAGCCGTCTTTACCCGCCATTCACCAAAGACTTGACGAAACCACCAAGCCACATCTGGCGGCGACGGCGCATGCGTTCCGACCCTACAATCATTTTAAGCTCCGCTAGAGCGGTAGAGACATCTTCATTTACAATGACATAGTCATATTCTGCCCAATGGCTTATCTCGGCTTCTGACTTGCTCATGCGCTTGGCAATCACGCTGTCACTATCTTGCGCGCGAGTCCGGAGACGTTGCTCAAGCTCTCGCATATTCGGGGGTAGGATGAAGATTTTAACGATATCATCAGCTGCAGCTTGCGTGAGTTGTTGCGCGCCTTGCCAGTCAATATCGAAGACAACATCCTCTCCGCGAGACAAAGCTTCTTCGACCGGGCCGCGCGGAGTGGCGTAATAATTATCGAAGACTTTAGCATGCTCTAGAAATTCACCTGCGGCTTCCAACTCCGCAAACCGGCTCTTATCGACGAAGAAATAGTCTTTTCCCTCTTCCTCTCCACGGCGCGGCGGACGGGTCGTCGCAGATACGCTCATCGTCATATCTGGATTATCCGCGAGAAGTTTGCGTGTCAGAGTCGTTTTGCCGGCACCGCTGGGTGACGACAGGACAACCATCAAACCCCGGCGGTCACGTTTCAATTCGTTCAAAGCGCTCATCCCCATGTCCTATCTCAGGCCTCTTTCACGTTGTATCTTTCGCCACTTGGCAACATTGCGCTCATGCTCACGCAGTGTTTTCGCAAAGGCATGCCCGCCTGTCCCATCAGCGACAAAGAAGAGCGCGTCTGTTTCCGCCGGGTTTAAGACGGCCAGTATGGCGTCTTTACCCGGATTGCAGATCGGGGTCTTGGGCAGTGCGGGAATTTGGTAGGTGTTCCAATCCGTACGCCTGTCAATTTCAGAGCGGCGAATGCGACGACCCAAAGGCTCGCCTTGCGTAATCCCATAGATAATTGTTGGGTCAGATTGTAGCTTCATCCCTTTGCGCAAACGATTGGTGAAAACACCTGCGACCATGCCGCGTTCCATGCCAATCCCTGTTTCTTTCTCGACAACAGACGCCAAGATAATCGCCTCTTCCTTTGTCTTGACCGGAATTGTTGGATCGCGTTTTTCCCATGCGTCATCCAGTAATTGCTTTTGCGCCAGTGTCATTTTCTGAAGGAGTTGCGACTGCGTCATGCCGCGTGGTGTGAGGTAGGTTTCGGGCAGTAATGTACCCTCTGCCGGGATCTCAGGGTCATCATCCTTCAAGGTCGGCACGGCGTCTAACGCGCGGACAATCATGGCCGAGGTCAAACCCTCTGCAGCGGTGAATGGATAGAGAATGGCCTTCCCATTGGCGAGGCTGTCATATACTGACGCCATGGACATATCCTTCGACAGATAAAATTCACCCGCTTTGAAATTTGCTTCATTCCCGCGAAGCTTCGTCACAGCCTTAAACAGAAATTCACTTTCAATAAAACCTTCTGTTTCAAGCCTCTGCGCTATAGAGCTCAATCCAGCGCCACGTGGTACAGTAAAGGCTATTTGCTCAGAAGGCCCGTCTTGCGCGCGCTCATATTTGTAATTAATTCCCGCATAGGCCGCGATGGCAAGTCCGGCTAAAATCGTTAGACATGCCGCAAATCCAATCACGCCCAGCAGACGTTTATCGCGCTTGGCTATAGCGGGTTTTTGCGACTCTTTTGACTGACGGGCCACGGCCCGCCTATTCCGCTTCTTTAAAGATCAAGGCGGCATTGGTTCCGCCAAACCCAAAGGAATTGGACATGACGGCTTTACCCTCAAAAGGCTGAGCTTTCAGCGGAACAAGGTCGAGCGCTGTTTCGACATTCGGGTTTTCCAGATTGAGTGTTGGCGGTGCCATTTTATCCCGCAGCGCAAGAATTGAGAAAATCGCTTCCGCTGCACCAGCTGCTCCGAGAAGATGCCCTGTCGCAGATTTTGTCGAAGACATTTTCGCATTCGCGGCATGATCACCCAGAAGCCGCTCGACAGCTCTGACTTCTAATTCATCACCCATCGGCGTAGATGTACCATGCGCGTTGACGTAGCCGACATCTGATGGCTCAAGGCCGGACTTCTTTAGCGCCATACGCATCGCGCGATATCCACCTTCCCCTTCTGGCGCAGGACTGGTGATATGATGTGCATCGCCGGACAGGCCGTAACCGACCAATTCAGCGAGTATGTTTGCGCCGCGTTTTTTGGCCGTATCATAATCTTCAAGAACCAAGACTCCGGCGCCCTCGCCCATCAGAAACCCATCGCGGCCTTCATCATAGGGACGGGAGGCGGCTTCCGGCGTATCGTTATATCCGGTTGTCATCGCGCGGCAGGCAACAAAACTGCCAATACCCAGACGTGTGATTGAGGCTTCGCATCCACCAGCCACCATCATATCGGCATCTCCACACGCGATGATACGGGCCGCATCTCCAATCGCATGCGCCCCCGTTGCGCAAGCCGTGGCAACAGCGCTATTTGGGCCCTTTAAGCCATGCCTGATAGAGACCTGACCGGACGGTAGGTTGATCAACATGGCAGGAATAACAAAGGGAGAAAGACGACGCGGACCTTTATCTCTCAATAGGATCGACGCTTCATAGGTCGTTTCAATGCCGCCAATGCCGGACCCGAGGATAACACCTGCCCGCTCCGCCTCTTCAGCTGTTTCAGCTTTCCAACCGGAATGCGCGATAGCTTCGTCAGCGGCCGCAATACCGTAGAGGATAAAATCGTCGATCCGTTTTCGGTCGCGCTTACTCATGACCTCATCAGGGTCGAATGATCCGGGAGTTTCCGGGGATCCGCCAGCGCGGCCATCTACCCGGGGAAGGACAGCAGCGACCTTGCAGGCAAGATCGCTGACGTCAAAATGTTCAATACGGGACGCGCCGGATTTGCCGGCGAGCAAATTGCCCCACGCGGTTTCGACACCGCAGCCGACGGGTGAGACGAGACCTAAGCCTGTGACAACAACCCGTCGCAAGACAATATCTGCCTAGCCGGTTTTCTCGGAGATGAACTTAACGGCATCGCCAACAGTCTGAATGTGCTCAGCGGCATCATCAGGGATTTCGATGTCGAATTCTTCTTCAAAAGCCATCACCAGCTCAACAGTGTCGAGCGAGTCGGCACCCAGATCGTCAATGAAGTGGGCGTTCATGGTTACTTTGGCTTCTTCAGCGTCCAGATGTTCCACAACCATCTTCTTCACGCGTTCGAGTACGTCTGACATATGTCTTCCTTTAGTCTTGGCCGGAGATAATCTTCCGGCGGTTACGGGCGAGAGATGGGACAATCTGTCCCGATTACAACCCCTGTTGCCCTGTCGAAGGCGACCTAGCATAGGGATTTGGACGTGCCTAGGCCTTTCCTAGCTCTCTTGCACCCTCCCAAAACGGCCTAAAAGCCCTGTTAAATCATAGCCATACCGCCATTGATATGCAGAGTTTGTCCCGTGACATAGGCCCCTTCATCAGAGGCCAGATATAACGCACCCGCCGCGATATCGCTGCCTTCACCGAGTTTTGCTGCAGGGATTCGGGCGAGAGTCGCTTCTTTTTGGGCGTCATTCAGGGCGTCTGTCATCGGCGAGCGAATGAAACCGGGCGCGATACAATTGACGGTAATGCCGCGCGACGCGACCTCTTGAGCCAGTGATTTAGAGAAGCCGATCATGCCCGCCTTTGACGCCGCATAATTTGTCTGCCCCGGATTCCCCGTCACACCCACAATTGAGGTAATGCCTATGATACGGCCTGAACGGGCCTTCATCATAGGACGCAGACACGCCTTTGCGAGCCGGAAATAACTTTCCAGATTGATTTTAATAACATTGTCAAAATCTTCCTGCTTCATCCGCATGAGAAGACCGTCTTTTGTAATTCCTGCATTTGCGATGAGGATATCAATCGGTCCGCCCAGGGCTTCTGCGGCTTGCCCGGGCAATGCATCAACGGCATCCCCATCAGACAGGTTGCATGCTGTAATCGCCGTCCGGTCACCCAGTTCTGCCGCCAAGCTTTCCAGCTTCTGGGCCCGTGTTCCGGATAAAGCGACATGCGCACCTTGTTTATGCAGAAGGCGCGCAATTTCACCGCCCAAACCACCTGTCGCACCTGTGACCAGCGCGCGTTTTCCTGTCAGATCAAACATTTGATTATCCCTTAATTTTCGTCGCAAAGGCTTCCAGCGCTTCGGGACTGTCCAGTTGATTTCCGTCCAAACCTTTGACGATACGACGCAGCATAACGGTTAGAACCTTGCCGCAGCCAGGCTCACCCAAAGTATCAATACCGCCGTCGCTTGCCATCCATTCAATGCTTTCACGCCATCGCACACGACCTGTCACTTGTTTCACAAGGTCTTCGCGCAAATCATCAGGGTCGGTAACGGGTCGGGCTTGGATATTATTCACAACAGGGACAAGCGGCGGAAGCATGGCGTGATCGCCCAGCGCATCGCGCATCGCGTTGGCAGCCGGCTGCATCAAATCGCAATGGAATGGCGCGGACACGTTCAACATCATTGCCTTTTTCACACCTGCATCCCGTGCCGCTTGAGCTGCGGCTTCAACAGCGGCTTTTTCGCCCGAAAGCACAATTTGTCCCGTCGCATTATCATTCGCGATTTGCACGATCCCGATCTTTGCACCTTCCGCGCAGGCGGCTTCCGCATCTTCGACACTCGCACCCAACAGAGCGGCCATCGCGCCGACACCGACAGGAACAGAGGCCTGCATAGCTTCACCACGAATGCGCAGAAGTTTCGCCGTGTCGGAAATGCTGAGAGTCTCGGCTGCGGCCAGTGCGGAATATTCTCCCAAACTATGCCCCGCAACATAGGCAGCATCCGTGACCTTCACCCCAAATTCGGCGTTCAAGGCCCGCATTGCCGCCAAAGAGCAAGCCATTAATGCCGGCTGTGTGTTCGCCGTAAGGGTCAAATCTTCTTCAGGTCCGTTCCACATCAAATCCGATAGTTTTTGATCCAGCGCGGAGTCGACTTCTTGAAAAACCTCCCGTGCCGACGGGAATGCTTCTGCAAGAGATTGCCCCATACCAACGAATTGACTGCCCTGCCCCGGAAATATGAATGCAAATGCCATTGAAGACCTCTAATTATTTGAACACCTAAGGCTAGGCTATCCAGCACACGGGTCAATCCGCTTTTGAAAAAATCACGTTGACCTCTGCGATAGCCCTCCTCCCACCCAATTGCTGTAGAATTCCAGCTCTATTAAGTACGTGTTAACTATGGTTAATTACCTCAAATTTGGGCGATGTGAACGATTCGAGGGTTGGCTGAATGGCATTTTTTCGCAAAACAAAGAAGACGGGCGACACGACTAAAGACCTTGTGGCAAAGGCTGAAGCCAAGCAAAACCAAGCCAAGTGGGATGAATTAGAGCGCATGGTCAGTGAGCAAAATGACGCGCCTAAACCTGCGCCCTCTATCCCGACACCATCAACACTGCCGGAATCCGATTTTACAACCGTTACGCCGACTACAACCTCACTGGATATCGATTCACATGATTTACGTGAAACCAGCGCTGACGCCTTCTTGTCTGACCTAAAAGTTGATATGCCAACTGACTCAGAATTTGTTGATGTCACACCTGAACCGACACAGCCCGCGCCAGACGCATCTGAACCAAAAAAGACCATCAGCGCTATGGCCCCATCAATACATTTCGAAACCGGCGCACGCGAAGAACGTGCCGGACAAGCCAGCTTTACGTCCGACGATCAAGACACGGCGTCTTCGGTAGATCGTTTCACGCCGCCGCCACCTGCGACAAACCGCCCGGACCGTGCGGATATCGGTGCTATGCGTTTGGACGTCGCACGAATTTCTGCGGACATTCAGAGCGGTGAAGAGCTTTATCGACGTGCGCAACAACGCATTGAAAACCTCACCGGCTTTGTCGAGCGGGCTGAAATCGATTTCTCTATGCTCAATCGTTTGGAGCCTGAAAACCGCCGCTTGAAAGCGCGAAACCGCACGATTGAACGTGAGATTGACGCAAACATTCAAAAAATGAATGTTCTGCGCGCTGACCTGGAGGATCGTGAAAATAGGTTGGCCGAGAAGACGCGTGTTTATGAAAATACGCTTGGGAAGCTCTCCGCAGCGAAGAAGTCTTTGCAGGAATATGAGCGAGCCCTCAACAGCTCGCGCGAAAGCTCAGACCGCAATGCCCTGAAATCAGAACGTCTTCAGACGTCATTGGATGTAGAGCGACGCGAAAATGAAGTCCTGCGTGAACGCGTCAGCGAGAGCGTTGCGGAAATGGACGTCAAGCAAACCGCCTATATTGAAGCGAAGAAAATTGCAGACAGTCTCGCACAGGATTGTTCGGATTACCGCCATCAAGCCGAGACCGCCGAGAAAGATGCTGACGAACTCCGTAAAGCACTCGCAACCGCACAAACTCAGAATAATGCGATGAAAGCCGAGATGTTGGGCCTGCATGAAGATATCCGAACCTTCAAATCCCAATCTGAATTTACAATCATCAGCCGTGAAGATGAGATGACGGCTTTGCAGCAGCAAGTCGACCACCTTTCTAAACAGCTCGACATTAAGGACGAAATCGTTCGCAATGCCGCGCGGGATGTTCAAGAACTCCGCAAGGTACGAACAGCACAAGACCTCGAGCGTGAACGTCTCGAAGCCCAAATCGAAGCACAAGCCTATCAGCTGGATCAAGCCAACGCCGAAATCTTGCAAACAAAGCAAGATGTGACTGACTTTGACCGGCGTTACAGAGACGTGGCAACAGCCCTTTCCGTTGCTCAAGCCCGCCGTATGTCGAGTGAGCCGTCTGAAACGCCTGACATTCAGCCAGCACCTGCGGCAACGGCGCCGGAAGCAGATGAATTTGACAATCTGACAGGTGAAGAAATCGAAGATCGGATCATGGATTTCCGTCTTGGCCTTCGGAATGACATTACTTAATCAGACCAACGGTTTCATCGCAGTTTTACGCTAGACAAAGCCCTCATACTCCCATATGTCGCGCGCTTCACCGGATGACGGTGGAGTCCGGGCTGTTCCGGGGTGCTCCATCCATCAGATGTTGGCTCCACCTTCTCGAGCGCATCTGCCGTTATCTCTAGTCTGAAGGACTGATGAATGTCTCTTTACGAGCATGTCGTGATTACACGACCGGACATTTCTACGAATCAAGTCGAAGAATTCGTCCAAAACCTAGCCTCCAAGATCGAAAATATGGGCGGCACTGTCGAAGGTGCTGAATATTGGGGTCTGCGCAATCTGGCTTACCGCATGAATAAGAACCGCAAGGCGCATTATTCCATGTTGAAAGTGAACTCTACAC
>CAYZGF010000032.1:0-15190 GCA_964477595.1 uncultured Algimonas sp. | reverse complement strand
GAGATAATTTGAAAGCCTTCTTGTTCAAACAAACCTAAAACATGGCGCATCAAAGCATCATCACCCTGCCCCGCCGCCCGGATTGTGCCGGGAAGATGTCGCATGGCTTTGAGATCGGGTTTTAGCCGCTTAAAATCCGGACGTTTTACAATCCCTGCAAAACAGACATGTGTGCAGCCGGCTTTATTCAAACGTCGCACCATTTTCCCAAATTGACCAAGGCGTAACCGCTCCGCGTCGCGGAACTTCGACTCCGGTACAAATGGGTCAAGCGCAATGACGAGACCAAGCGTGTCATTTTCCAAAGCTGCGGTCCGCACGTATTCCGGCAATCGTCCCCCGCCAGCAATCAGCCCAATCAGCATATTAGCTTCCATTTTTAGGCATACAGAGTGACCGGCTTGATTGACTGCGGATGAAGGCCACGATTTCCTGCACAAGCTCGTAATTCCCGTAAAGAGCTTCGGCATCGTCTAAACGTTCCGCAAATGTACCTTCTTGTGCAAATAATAGCCGATAAGCAGCGCGAAGCTCGCGAATTTGCTCACGCTTAAATCCGCGTCGTTTCAAACCGACAACATTCATACCCGCCATATGCGCAGGGTTTCCAAGGACAAAGCCGTAAGGGATAACATCTTTCAGAACCGTCGCCATACCGCCGATAAAGGCGTGCGCCCCAATACGCGTATGCTGATGTATGGCGCATAATCCGCCCAAGATAGCATGATCCCCAATTGTAACATTTCCGCCGATTTGCGCCCCATTCGAAACAATGACGTGATTTCCCATTTGCCCCTCATGCGCCAGATGTGTTCCGACCATGAAATAACAATCATGCCCAATCCGCGTGATGGGTTTCCCGATATCCGTTCCGGGGTGAATATTTACATTTTCGCGAAAGGTACAACGTGGACCAATTTCAATTCCGACAGCCCCGCCTTTATGCTTAAAGTCTTGCGGCTCATATCCCATGGAAACAAAAGGAAAGAGTCGGCAATCTTCGCCAATTTTTGTGGTTCCGGACAAGTTCACATGTCCTATTAGCTCTACATTATCACCCAAGCTCACATCCGGCCCGATCACACTATAGGGACCAATTTTTACGCCGTCCCCCAGCTGAGCCTTCGGATCGACAATTGCGGTTTCATGGATGATTACAGACATAAATGCCGCTTACAGGCTCATTTGCGTGGCGGCAAATTTCAACTCTGTCACAACGTCACCTGACACAAGGATTTTGCCCTCAAATTTACAGAAGCCACGTCTCTCTCGTAGCAATTCAACATGCACGTCCAGAATATCGCCCGGTTTCACCGCGCGACGAAATTTGGCCTGTTCAACCCCTGTAAAGGCGATAAAGGCCCCGTCCGCAATCCCGCCTTTAAGGCCTACAATTAACGCTCCGGCTTGGGCAGCCGTTTCGATCAGCAGCACACCGGGCATAATCGGCAGTTCGGGAAAATGACCTTTGAAAATATCCCACTCCGGATCAATGCGAGTCCGCGCATGTATTGTCGTCTCATCAGCAGAAATCACACTTTCAATGAAAAGCATGGGATCACGATGCGGCAGAACCTTCATGACTGCGTCTTGATCCAACGGAAATTGGTATTTTTTCATATCACTCATTTTCGCTTGGCCAATTTCTTGAGCGTCGCCACATTCCGCATATGCTCCCGGATCGGCATGGCGGGGGCCCCTGAATACATCTGGCCACCTTCCAGATCAGTCATCACGCCCGCAAAAGCGGCAATAATCGTTTCGTCACCTAATGTGAGATGATCAGCAAGTGAGGCACGTCCACCCAGAAGACATTTTTTACCGATCACGCAACTACCCGAAATACCTGCATGCCCTGCAATCATTGTGCTTTCGCCAATTCTGACATTATGCCCGACTTGAACCAGATTATCGATTTTTACGTCGTCATGAATAACTGTGTCGCCTAATTGTCCGCGATCAACGCAGCTATTTGATCCGATATGCACAGCATTGTGAAGAATGACCCGACCCAAATGCGGGACGCTAAAAATTCCGTCTGCATCTTCAGCCATACCAAAACCTGTCCCGCCAATAATCGCACCGGATTTGATATAGCAATCATCCCCCATTTCCGTGAAGGAGATACGCACGAGTGGTTCAATCACGCAATTTGCGCCGATGACAACACCGTCCTCAATCACACAATTTGCACCAATTTGCGTGAACGCTCCAATGCTGACATTTTGTCCGATAGACGCCGTTGGATGAATGACCGCAGTATCTTCAATAACGGCCTCTCTTGTTTTGGACGCTCCCACAGATACCATATCTCCGCTAAGCCGAGCGAAAACGGCGCGCGGGTTCTCTGTGATTAGGGCAATCATCCCCGTTTTCTCTACGAGCGGTCTGAGCTTTTCAGTTGTCAGGCACGCCGTTGCCAGCGCCGTTTCCAACTGGGCTTTACGGCGCTTATCAGAAAAGAAAGTGATGCTACCGGGCAGGCTTTCATTGAGAGCTGACGGCACATCTATCTTTTCTTCCGACGCGCCTTCGACAGGTAAGGTTAGGCCTAATTCGTCAGTCAAATCCGAAAGTAAAACTGCGGGTCGGAGCGTATAAAAATGCGGATCAATCATAGTGTTGCTTTAACGCGAAACATTGTCGCGCATACAAAAAAAGCGCCGGACCAGGAGAAAAGCCCTGTCCGACGCTCAAAAAACTGTTTCGAACTGTTACGCAAACTGCGTCAGCAAGGCTTAGCCTTTACGTGGCAGACGCTCACGCGTCACAGGAACGGTCGTCATTTGGCTATTTAAGCGTGAAATCACGACATCTGTGACATCCGCAGGCGCACCGTAAATAACTAAGGACTTTTCGAGCACGACATCAGCGTTCCGCTCGGTTGCAATCTGCTGAATGATGGATTCTAGACGCTTTGAAACCAGACCCAAAGCTTTCGCTTCTGTGATTTTCAATTCCTGAGAGGTGTAATACTCTTCGACCTGAAGCTTTTGCTGATCCACTTGAAGTGACTGAGCTTGAGCCTTGAGTGCGCTATCGGCGCGGACGGCCTCAACACTGCCCTTGGATTGAACTTGAGCCTGTAAAGACTTCGCCTTTGTTTCCAATGGCGAGCGCTTTGCTTTCATCTCTGAGCTGGCAGAGCTGTAGATTGTTTCCAACTGACGCGCGACATGTTGCCCGACAAGAGAATCCTTCAGGACCTTTTGTGTGTCGACGACGAGAATTGTGGATTGCGCAAATGATGCGCCTGCAAATGCTGCAGCAATGGCGAAGCCTGCTGCAACGCGTGTGAATGTACGAATAAACATATTAGAACCTTGTTCGTGTTGTGAACTGAAACGACTGCCTGTCGTCATAGGGTTGCTTTACTAGCGGCTGGGTGAAGTCGAACCGGATTGGTCCGAAGGGGCTCTCCCAGAAGATACTCATCCCTGCGGTCACACGCGGGTCGAGCCCGTCTTCCGTGCGTTCGCAGAAAACGCCTGCCACGTTAATACCTTCACAAGATGAACCCACGGTGAAAAGATCACTCGGACCATCAGCGGCAAAACCGGTAATAACATTATATTGATCAGATTCGTCCAAGAGGCCGACAGTACCGGCTTCGACGAAAACACTTCCCAAGAGCGAGGCGACACCAAGCGGGAAACTAACCTCTGCATTGGCTAATGCGAAAGCATTGCCGCCCAGCGCATTACGACGGAATTCAATGACCTCTTCACCTTCATTTTGTGTTTCAAACTGAAGGACACGTGGGCCTACGCCGGCATTGTCAAAGCCTCTGAATTCAAAGTTCCCTTTGAAATATCTGTCGTTAATCGCGACGCTGTCATCACTCCACCCCCGGATGTAACCGCCGGAAAGAGAGGCCGATGCAATAACGTCTTTGAACAAGCCTTTATAGGCATTCGCGCGAATGTCTGTGCGGAGATAACGCACATCGCCACCAATACCTGCGAGATCCTGGCTCAGTTGGACATCAAAACCACCCGTTGGCGTGATGGGGTCATTTCGGCGATCCCATGTGAATGAGTAGCCGAATATAGACGATAAACGCCCGCCTAGCTGCTCACAGAGGGAGAGTAAGTTTCGATTACCTGACGTCGCATTTGCGCCCAATCCCTGTCCGTTCAAAATCGCCGGGCACTCATCTTGTTGCGGGAATTCAATATCCTCCCGACGCAGTGTGTAGCGCCCATTGAAGCGCGTATATTCTGTCAGAGGGAACGCAAAGCTGACTTGTCCACCCGTTCGGCTCTGACGGAACTGTGCTTCATCAACCAAGTCAATTGTAACATCAAAGAGGTTGAAACTCGCGGCCAAATTTCGGCCAAGGAAGCGCGGCTCTGTGAAACGCAAATCGACTTCACGACGGTTAGACGAGGCACGGATAACAAACCGCAATAATTGACCGCGTCCGCGTAAGTTACGCTGCGTAATAGATAAATCCACCAAGAAGGCATCAGCCGATGAGAAACCTGCGGAGAATGATAATTCACCGGTCGGTTGCTCTGTGACTTCAACTTCAACAATCGCACGGTCAGGTGCGGAGCCTTGGCGCTCTGTGATTTCTACCTCTTCAAAGAAGCGCAAAGAGCGGACCCGGGAGCGAGACCGTTCCAGCAAAACCCGGTTAAAAGCATCCCCTTCTACCAATTCCATCTCGCGACGAATGACGGAGTCCAAGGTCGTCGTATTGCCAACAATATCAATACGCTCAATGTAAGTACGCTGGCCTTCAATGACATTGAAAACCATATCGACGGTTTTCGTGTCACGATTACGGTCAATTTGCGGTTGGATATCGACGAAAGCATATCCGCCAATACCGGCGGCAAAATTCAAACTGTCAATCGCATCTTCAACGCGGCTTGCATTATAAATTTCGCCTTTCTGGAAAGGCACGAGATTTTCAAGGAAATCCTTATTGAGTGTATCCAGTTCAGTCTCGACAGAGATTTCACCCCAGCGATACTCATCGCCCTCATCCACCGTAAAGGTGATATAGAAGTCTTCCTGATCCGGCGTCAGTTCCGCAACGGCTGAAACGACACGGAAATCAGCAAAGCCACGATTTGTATAGAATGTCCGAAGCTGCTCTTGGTCATATTGCAAACGACCCGGATCGTAATTGTCATTGGAGCTGAAGAATTTGTACCAGCTGGACTCAGTTGTCGCCATCTCTTTACGTAGACGACGATCGGGGAATTCAGCATTCCCAATTATATTAATGCGTTTGACGCCTGTGACGGGGCCTTCAGTTATTTCAAAGATCAGATCGACGCGATTTTGAGGCTGTTGAACAACCTTTGGAGCAACCGTCGCGGCGAAACGACCTGACTGACGGTAAAGCTCAATGATACGGGTTACATCTTCCTGAACACTTGATCGCGTGAAAATTGCGCGAGGTTCAGCGGAAATCTCATCCGTGATCTTGTCACTCTTCAGGGATTTATTTCCCTCCAGAATTACACGGTTGATAATAGGGTTCTCAATCACAGACACCAAAACATTGCCGTCGCGGGGGTCAATAGAGACATCAGCAAAAAGGCCCGTGGCATAAAGTGTCTTAATAGACGTATCCAGGCGGGTTTCCGAATAGGGATCACCCGGTGCAAACAAGAGATAGGACGCGACCGTATTGGCCTCGACACGCTGATTACCTTGAACTTGGATCGTTTTAATGAGGGTCGGCGCTGCCTCTTGCGCAACCGCAACCTGGCTCACAGTCACAAAGCTTGCGCTGAGAAAGACAGCGGTCAAAGCCAGACGCCAAATCGCTATAACTGTGAGGTGAAATTTCATAATCTGTCCAGCTTAGGAGCGCATGCTCATGACGTATCCAAAATCATTGATCGTCAACACAACAAATAGAGTTAGCAGCACTGCAAACCCGATTTTAAACCCAAACTCCTGTTTTTCCTGACTCAAAGGTCGCCCGACGACGGCTTCATAGCCGTAATAGACCAGATGTCCACCATCCAGCACGGGCAAAGGCATTAAATTCGCGACACCTAACGCAATTGAAATAGAAGCCGCCAAAAATGCCATTCTCAACGCCCAAGCCCTGACTTTGACGCCAATAGGCGCATCCGCTTTCGCAGTGTCCGCCGCAACCTTGCCTGTAACGGTCGCAATCTTAACAACACTGCCAAGCTGCTTCCCGTCTTCTTTGCCTTTAAATATCCGAGCCAGGTAAGTTCCGGTCGCCCCCAATATCTCGCCGGTTTGACTAAACCCGTAGCCGATAGCTTCTGTTGGCCCTTCTATTGATTCGACTCCGGTTTCTCCAGACACCAGGCTGACGCCAATGAGACCGACTTTTGAAAGTCCGCCAATTTCGTCTCTAATTTCTTTACGTTGAGGCGTGACATTAAGAGTAATCTGTGTTCCGTCCCGCTCAATAAGAGCTTCGATCTCTGTACCGCTGCGAAGGCGTAAATATTGCGACACTGCCCCAGTGCTCTTCATGACCTTCCCGTCCAACGATATAATATTGTCGCCGACCTCGAATCCGGCCTCTGCTGCGGGTTCGTTTTCAGTGACTGAAGCAACTTGCGGCGTCGCAAATTGAATGCCGACAGTGAGACCAATCCCGGCGAATAAGACAATCGCAAGAATGAAATTCGCGACAGGCCCCGCAAGAACCACCAAGGCGCGCTGCCAAACCGGGCGAAAGTGGAAGATATCATCAATAGACGGACCGTTGGGGTCAGCCTCATAGGCTGCGCGAATTTCTTCCAGTTTTTCAACATCCGGGTTACTCGCCGCCCCCGCGTCGCCGGAGAATTTTACATATCCGCCAAGGGGTATGCGCGACACGACCCATTCGACTCCGGCTTTAGATGTCCTTCGCCAAATTGGCTTCCCAAACCCTATTGAAAACCGATCGACGGCAATGCCGAAAAACCGGGCAACGGAGTAATGGCCAAGCTCATGAAAAAAGACAAGAAAAGACAGAACGAGAAGGAAGCTGAACGCTGCAATAAGCGTGAGAATAATTCCCGTCAGCATAACACCCTCTGATCAAATGGAACGGCGAAAAACCGCATTAAACTATCTGTTCGGGATGCCGTAAACCGAGACTGCTTACAAGTTTACAATATGCTCATTTACAGTGGCGCGAGCGTGACGATCAAGCGCCATAACGGATTGCGAACATGGCGGCGCAACGGCGAAGCTCTTGGCTTTTGCATGCGTATTGAGCGCCTGCTCCACCAATTTCGCAATGCCCAAAAATGGAATGTCTCCATTTAAGAAAGCGGCAACAGCCTGCTCATTCGCGGCATTTAAAACGCAAGGCGCCTCACCGCCCGCTTCCAATGCCTCTCTTGCCAGTCGCAAAGCCGGGAATTTGACTGTATCGGGCTCGAAAAACGTCAACCCGGAGATTTTGGCAAAATCCAAACGTTCCACAGGGGCATCAATACGTTTTGGCCACCCCATCGCATAAGCAATGGGCGTGCGCATATCCGGGCTTCCCATCTGCGAAAGGACCGACCCATCAATATATTCGACCATAGAATGGATGATGGATTGTGGATGGACAATGACATCAATCTCGGCGCTGGGACGGTCAAACAACCAACTCGCCTCAATTAATTCGAGGCCTTTATTCATAAGTGTCGCAGAATCGATACTGATTTTTGCGCCCATCGACCAAACGGGATGATTTAATGCATCTTCACGCGTGACAGATCTCAATGTTTCCATACTCGCCGTACGGAACGGACCACCGGACGCCGTCAGAATCAGACGCTTCACCCCTTCGCGGCCATCCTCCAACACTTGGAATATCGCATTATGTTCGGAGTCGACAGGCAGCAATTTCGCGTCGGACGCGCGAACAGCGGCCATAAATGTCTCACCCGCACAAACAAGGCATTCCTTATTCGCTAATCCGACATGATTCCCCTGCCCGACAGCTGCGAGGGTTGGCTCTAACCCTGCTGAACCAATAATTGCCGCCATTGTGAAATCAGCAGCCCGACGCGCCGCTTCAATGACTGCGTCGGGACCAAAGCCTGTTTCTATGCCGGAGCCTGCGAGTTTCTCATTCAAAGCTGCTGCGCATGTCTCATCGGCAAGCGCCACAAATTCCGGACGAAATTCTAGGGCTTGTTCCGCGATAATATTAACGCTCTTATTGGCCGTGAGCGCAACGACATCATATCTCCCCGGCGCAGCTCTCCTTACAATATCAAGCGTATTTTTCCCGATAGACCCGGTGGCCCCTAAAACTGAAATACGTTTTGTCATCAGCCTGGCCAGATACCCGGGAATAAAATGAGGATGATCGCAAAGCCGATAATCGCGGCCATAAGGCTGTCCAAACGGTCCAGTAATCCGCCATGCCCGGGCATCAATCCGCCCGTATCTTTGACATTCAAATTACGCTTCACACCGGATTCAAAAAGGTCCCCCAAAACTGACAATATGGCGATTGGTAGAGCCAGCAACGCCCCCGACAGCCACCCAATCCCAACAAAATGTCCAAACAGAGCGCCTAGAAGAATCGCTAAGACTTGTCCTGAGAAAAACCCTGACCAAGTCTTATTCGGCGATAATTTTGGTGCCAATTTAGGCCCGCCAATTGTGGACCCTCCAAAATAGGCTCCTACATCCGCCCCAATCACACAGGCCATTACGAAGAGAAGTCGCTGAAACCCTACGGTATCAAAACCAATTTCATTGCCTCTCAATCCAACCATCAAAAGGGTCGGTAGAATGATATAAACAACACCCAAAACAGCCCAAAGGATACGTGAGTTTTTAACATTTCCCGGTCGGACGGCTTGAATCCCGGCCACGGCTATCGCCGTTATCAAAATGCAAAGCGCAGCATAACCGAAATTATATTGAACTGTGTAAACAATACCCGCCAGCAGACCTAAGATTGGCGTCAAATATGCCGGAAGCGCAGGCGATGGATCACTCATACGGACCCATTCGAATAACATGCGCCCCCCAAAGACCCCTGCGAGGGCCGCCCATAGCCAGCTACCAAAATAAAACGGCGCGAGACAAAGCAAAACCAACGCAACCGCGGAAACCAACCGAATCCAAACGCCGGAAAATTTTGGTTTTTGAACGGATGCGTCTGCCATCTTCGTTAGGCCACTTCTGACGGTTCTAAATTACCAAAACGGCGATCACGTCGGTTATATTCCTGAATAGCCGATTGTAGATCTGATAACTGAAAATCGGGCCATAAAACATCTGTGAAAACAAACTCGGCATAGGCGGCTTGCCACAATAGAAAATTACTGATCCGCTTCTCTCCAGATGTACGGATAACGAGATCAACATCGGGCAGATCTGCCGTATCCAAAAATCTGCTGAATTCCGGTTCTGTCATTTGCTCGAGATCAAATCCTGCAGCCGACGCTTTCGCGGCTGCACGTAGCAGTTCGTCGCGTCCACCATAATTAAATGCGATGTTCAAATTGAACGCCGTATTGTCCTTGGTCGTCTCTTCAACACGCTTAATCAGGGCCAGAAGGTCAGCACTCAAACCCGAGCGAGACCCCAGTATTCGAACGCGGACATTTCGGCTGTGTAGCGTGTCCAAATCACTTTCTACATATTCGCGTAAGAGATTGAAAAGCGCTGTTATTTCAGCTTTTGGGCGGGTCCAGTTTTCTGTCGAAAAGCTGTAAAGCGTTAGGCACTTCACACCAATCTCTGAGGCACCTTAGACAACCCGACGTACAGTTTTAACGCCCTGCGTATGGCCGAACACTCTGGGTCTGTGGCGCGCACGCGCCCACCGTCCGTTACCATCCATGATGATTGCGATGTGCGCCGGCATGCCGGGATATGTCGGCGTGCGGTTCACCTAGACTTGCATAATCTCTGCGGATTTAGCTTCAAGCGCCTTCTCAATTTCGGCAATCACGGCATCTGTCGCCTTTTGTGTGTCGCTTTCATGCGCTTTCCGCTCATCTTCGCTCATACCGTCTTTTTCCGCCTTTTTCAGCGTTTCCATCGCGTCACGACGCACATTTCGGACCGCAATTTTCGCGTTCTCAGAATAGGTTCCAGCAACCTTTGTAAGGTCGCGGCGGCGCTCTTCGGTCAAAGGCGGCATCGGAATACGAAGTGTCTGTCCATCAACGACAGGATTAATGCCTAGATTTGACTGACGCAGCGCCTTTTCAACGGCGGCAACTTGTGTCTTGTCCCAAACACTGACGACCAACATACGCGCCTCAGGAACACTGACATTTGCGACCTGGTTCAGCGGCATGGACGCGCCATACGCCTCAATTGTGATATTATCGAGCAATGCCGTATTGGCACGTCCTGTCCGGAGACCGGAAAACTCTGTCCGTAAGGCCGCGACAGCTCCGTCCATACGCTTGCGGTAATCCGCAATTTTAAAGTCATCAGCCATGCGGCTCTCCTTTATTCAAACCAGTACTGACAGCCCGAAGCGGCGAAATCAGGACCCAATTATGGTACATACGCCTTTTCCGGCCATAACACGGTCAAAACCGCCCTGATCGGCTAGCGAGAACACTATAATTGGGATTTTATTCTCCCGCATCAAGGTCACAGCCGAAGCATCCATAACACGGAGGTCATCAGTGAGAACTTTATGATAGCTAAGTTCATCATAACGCTTGGCGTCAGGGTTGGTTTTGGGGTCACTATCATACACGCCGTCAACCTGTGTCCCCTTAAGTAACGCATCACATTCCATTTCTGCAGCGCGAAGCGCGGCAGCCGTATCCGTTGTGAAATAGGGGTTGCCCGTTCCGGCCGCAAAAATCACAACACGGCCCTTTTCCATATGTCGCGCGGCTTTTCTGCGGATATAAGGCTCGCATACGGTCTGCATCGGAATGGCCGATTGCACGCGCGTATCGACGCCGATTTCTTCCAATGCGCTCTGCATGGCGAGCGCGTTCATGACCGTCGCCAACATTCCCATATAATCAGCGGTAGAGCGCTCAATCCCCGCAGCGGCGGAAGACAAGCCCCGGAAGATATTACCTGCCCCGATGACCAATGCGATCTCAAGACCTTTGTCATGGGCCGCTTTAATCTCACCAGCGAAACGTTTCACCGTATCTGTATCAATTCCGAAAGCTTGAGAGCCCATCAAAGCTTCGCCGGAAATTTTCAGCAATACGCGTTTGTACTTATAATCGTTCGGCATGAACTGTCCCGTATTTCGGGTGTGCGAATTGCGACTCCCTCATAATTGGCATGAATATAGGCATGAGAACCGTGAGGGCTAGGGAAACTTGCGGCCAAACGGCGTTAAGTCATGGCTTGATCAGCTGGCGTTCATACAAAAAAGGCCGCGCTCCTTTTCAGATGCGCGGCCTCAGATTCAAATTTTAGAGAGAAAGTTTAAGAGCCAGCCACTGCGGCTGCGACTTCTGCGGCGAAGTCTTCTTCTTTTTTCTCAATGCCGTCGCCGACTTCCATGCGGATATAGCCCGTCATTTTGATGTCTGCGCCAAGAGCTTTCGCTTCATTGGCAATGATGGTCTCAACATTGTGATCCGGGTCCATGACGAACATTTGTGTCATGAGAACGGACTCTTTGAAGAACTTGACCATGCGACCTTCAACCATTTTGTCGACAATCGCTTCCGGCTTACCGGATTCCAGCGCTTCAGCTTTCAACATATCGCGCTCTTTCGCAACGACAGCCTGATCGAGATCATCTGTTGTCAACGCCAGAGGAGATGTCGCTGCAATGTGCATTGCGATCTTTTTCGCAAGATCAGCCAGTTTGGCTGTATCGCCTGTTGATTCAAGCGCAACCAATACGCCGATTTTGCCCATTCCGGCAGCCGCAGCATTGTGGATGTAACCTTCGACAACGCCGGAAGACACTGTGAGCTTTTCCATGCGACGCAAGGACATGTTCTCACCAATCTTGGCAACCAGGTCCGTCAGGAATGTTGTGACAGTCTTACCGTCGATATGCGCTTCACGCAGGGCATCTGTATTATCGACAGACAGCGCCGTCGTTGCAATTTTCGCAACGGCAGCTTGAAAGCCTTCGTTACGCGCAACGAAATCAGTCTCGGAGTTGACTTCGACCAGGACACCGGATGTGCCTTCTGTTGCAACTGCAACAAGACCTTCAGCCGCAACACGTCCAGCTTTCTTATCGGCTTTTGCGATACCTTTTTTGCGCAGCCAATCAATCGCCGCCTCGATGTCGCCGTCATTTTCAGTCAGCGCTTTTTTACAGTCCATCATACCTGCGGACGTCGCGTCGCGCAGCTCTTTGACAAGTTTAGCTGTGATAGCAGCCATAGTGGTCTCCTATTCGGATTCTATGAATTGAATTTGGCCTCCAGATAGGAGGCCAGTGTCTAAATTAAAAGGCCGTGTGACCGGGCGATTAAAACTCGCCCAATTTACCTTCGGCTTTTGCGAGCAAGTAATAGAAAGTCACGCGGTTTTTCATGCGTGTTGGTTTCATTGTCTCGCAAACAGCTTTGACCTTCGCCATCGCAGCGTCTTTATCCTCGATGCCCATTTTCTTGGCCATAAAGCCCTTAACAATGGTTTCCAACTCAGTCTCGTCAGAACAAGCAACATATTTGCTGTCTTTGTTCGTCAAAGAGGCACCAAGATGCTTTTCGATTTTAGTGACAACCGCAGGATCAACGTCGGCATCATATTCACGCGTAACGCGCAGGTACTCTGACTCTTCCTCGGCCGCAGGTGCTGGCGCTGCAGCTTCTGCAACTGGCGCAGCTTCTGCAACTGGCGCAGCTTCGACTTCCGGTGTTTGAAGCATAACTTCTTCAATGTTCTCAGACGCGCCCAGATCTTGTCCAAGTGCAGCTTGCGCTTCTGTCATACCGTCGAGAACGGCGTCAGCCATTAGCTCACAGTAAAGCTGGATCGCACGCGCCGCATCATCATTGCCCGGAATAGGCATGTCAGCGGATGCCGGATCACAATTTGTGTCCAGAATAGCAACAACAGGAATGCCCAAACGACGGGCTTCTTTAATTGCGATATTTTCTTTGTTCGTGTCGATAACGAACATCAAATCAGGCTTGCCGCCCATATCCTTGATACCGCCAAGTGCTTTTTCAAGCTTCTGCATTTCACGGTCGAGCTTCAAGTTCTCTTTCTTTGTGAGACCTGTATCAGCATCAGCGCCTTGGTCACCCAGAAGGGCTTCCAGCTCTTTCAAACGTGCGATTGATTTCGTGACAGTCTGCCAGTTTGTGAGCATGCCGCCCAACCAACGGTGATTGACGTAATATTGCGCACAACGCTTTGCAGCCGTTGCAACAGGATCAGACGCAGCGCGCTTTGTACCGACAAAAAGAACACGACCGCCTTTAGCGGCAACATCGCGCACTTCTTTCAACGCTTGGTGCAAAAGCGGAACTGTCTGTGACAGGTCCATAATATGAATGTTTGAGCGTGCACCAAAAATATAAGGTGCCATTTTTGGATTCCAGCGATGTGTCTGGTGACCAAAGTGAACGCCTGCTTCGAGGAGCTGACGCATAGAAAATTCAGGAAGAGCCATTGGATATCTCCGTACTTCCGGTTGACCTAAGCCTGCGGGTGACGGGAAACCCCGACCGGAATTGACGAATACCTATATGGCATACACCAGACCGCAGACGCGAATTGATGGGCGCGACATAGCGGTATAGGTAGGGAATGCAAGCGGTTTATGCGGCTTTGAATATTATTACCCATCTTGACGCTATCATCTATCTGGTCAGACGCGCGCTTTCATCAGTTCTTGGCTCAATCGGAGGAATTCCAGCCGCCGCATGATCTACTGACACTTGGACGTTTGACCCATCGCCAATACTTATTTGATATCCGATAAAAGACGTCGCTGGGGCTTGGTTTTTCAACAAACTACCGCCACGGAAAGCCAATTTTTGTTCGGGCAAATAAACGATACCTACGACCGTAATATTTGATCCGCGCGCGATAGACATCTCACCTGTTGGTAGAGTTTTAAAGTTCTTAGAGCCTGTATGTGTGTCTTGGAAAAAGGCCAGACCAGCGAACTGCCCTGTCGCCGGCGCCTTGAAGTAACCTTTCGTGCCTTCATTGACTTTGAAAACCGCTTTCTCGCCCTGTAAGACGACGGTGACGTCTTCAGCATGCACATTTGTCCCATGGTCCAAAATGAACGGACCATCTTTCATCACGTACACACCGGGAGAAAAGGTCACATTCTTGTTATACAGATACAGTCCGTCACAGTAAGTGCCTGGGTAAAGCGTGACACCAATAGACTCAGCTTGCCATGAGGATAGTTTTTGATTGAGCTTATTTTTATCAACACAACGATCTGCCTTCTCATATCGTTTTTCCGAGAACGGATCTGCAAGCGGACGGCATTCAGTATTAACAAACGGATCAAACGCCCCCTTCGCACCGCCCGAGACACAAAAATTCTGTGCGAGGGCCTCGCCGCCATGGTCAATTACGGCGGCTCTCACATCAATTGAATTCACTTGAATTGAGCATTTAGGAGCTTTCAAGCGCGCGCCTCCGGTGACTTCAAAAGCTCTTTCACCTTTTGGCGCAAGAGCCAGCATACAAACGACGTCCCCATAAGTCAGTTCAGCGGCAGCATGTTCAGTAATGGATATTTTTCCGTCGTCATCCAGTATTCCGAAAGTCATCGGTATGTCAGCAGTCGCCTTTAACGCAACGCGAGCATCCTTGGATTCTAGAACAGTCAGGTCAATTGATTGGCCTTCTTCCCTTATGTTATCCCAAAAGACCTTCTTGGCATAGGCGCTACGCTCTTGGTCGTTTAGCCCTTGGTTGGTGACTGCGGCTAAGGCAGCACTATCTAAAGCTGAAGAGAGGCGCACACGTTCTGAATTTGAACTTTGCATATCAATTGCGACACCACTGATTATGAGTAATGGCAACGCAAGAAGAGCAAAGAAAACAGCTACATGCCCTGTCTCCGATCCCTTATAGATTTCGATAAATTTCAAAAACAAAACTCACATCCCCACGTAAATGGAATAATCAGTTGGGGGGGCATTAAGTGATTCAAGTATCAGCGCGCGATTGAAAAAAAGTGCAAAATTAGCGTTAAAAACGACTTAAGCCGCAATCTCCGCAATTGTCTCCACTGCGCTATTAGCTTTGATAGCTTTGCGGATGGACGGATCAATGGCCCAACGTCCATCCAGACGCCATGCAGCCT
>CAYZGF010000031.1:0-15213 GCA_964477595.1 uncultured Algimonas sp. | reverse complement strand
TTGCTGATGAGGTTGAGCGGGACGGCGGTTGTGTCTTTGCTTTGACGCATCACGATCCGGCTTTGTACATCGCTGACCAGATCAATGGACAGCAGCACCTCACGCAGGAACGCCTCATAGGCATGCATATCGGTCGTAACGATGCGCAGCATGAAATCGACGGCCCCTGTGACGACAGCGCATTGAACGACTTCAGGCATACGCGCGACGGATTGCTCAAATTTTTCCATATTGGTCCGATTGGGCAGTGACAGTTTCACGGCGACGAAAACTTCAAAATCCAGACCCAGTGTTTTGCGATCCAAAAGCGTCACACGACCTTTGATAATGCCCAGCTCTTCCATGCGCTTAATGCGTCGCCAGCAGGGGGAAGACGACAGCCCGACTTGTTCAGAAATGTCTGAAACCGATAGGCCGGCGTCAGATTGAATAAGGTGGAGGATTTTTGCATCGATATTATCGAGCTTGTCATTTGCTTTGCCAACCATGTCTTATTCTCTCATCTGATAGCGGTTTTTACCACAAAATTATCTATTGTTGGAATTTCCTCCTATCATTATAGCAATAATGTTCAATGATAATTTGCTAATACATGTTTATGAGGGCACAAATTATCGTTATTATGTGATATGGATACCTTTCGGCTATCTATAGCTACCTCTATTCAGAAGTTGAGAATGACATGGCGAAACAGTCGGGCTCGAATAAATCACGTCTTTATGTGCCTGAACCGCCATTCCGCCCCGGGGATACACCGGACTATTCTCATATCGCTGTGCCATCAGCGCATACACCGCCCCGCCCTGATCCGCTCTGCGACGCGAATGAGACACGAGATCATGCAACGGCGCTTATTCGCGTTATGCGCTTCAACGGCGAGACGCATGGGGATTGGGCACCGAAAATCTCTGCTGAAAAACTACGAACCGCGCTTCGGGATATTGCCCTGACCCGCGCAATGGATGAGCGCATGTTCACAATGCAGCGCCAAGGTAAGATGAGCTTCTATATGAAGTCCACCGGCGAAGAGGCGGTGTCCGTTGGCCATGCGCTCGCGCTGCAAGACACAGACATGATTTTCCCAACCTATCGTCAGCAAGGCATCCTAATCAATCGGGGCGCAAGCATGAAAGAAATGATGTGTCAGTGTCTGTCCAATTCAGGGGACCCGCTCGATGGTAAATCCATCCCGGTTCTCTATTCCTTTAAAAAACACGGTTTCTTTTCGATCTCCGGCAATCTTGGCACGCAGCTGATCCAAGGTGTCGGTTGGGCCATGGCGAGTGCTTATAAAAATAGTGATGAGATCGCCTCCGTCTTTACGGGTGAAGGCGCAACGGCCGAAGGCGACTTCCATTATGCGCTGAACTTCGCCTCTACATATCGCGCGCCGTGCATCATAAATGTCGTAAATAATCAATGGGCGATTAGTTCTTTCCAAGGTATCGCGGCGGGTGAGGGCGAGACCTTTGCTGCGCGAGGCACAGGCTATGGTTTGGCGACATTACGTGTTGACGGGAATGATCTGTTGGCCGTTTACGCGGCGACAGAATGGGCAGCGGAACGCGCTCGACGCGGCGGCGGTGCGACCCTGATTGAGCATTTCACTTACCGCAAATCCGGTCACTCCACATCTGATGATCCCTCCAAATACCGTCCTGAAAATGAACCCGATGTTTGGCCGTTTGGTGATCCGCTGGAGCGTTTAAAAACTCATCTCATTCTGATCGGAGAATGGGATGAAGAGCGTCATGCAGCCCTGCTTGACGACTGTAAAAAAACTGTGCGCGAAACCTATAAGGCAGCTGAAGCTATGGGTAATTTGTCCGGTGAAACCCAGGTGAATGATTTCACAATGTTTGAACAAGTTTATGAGCACGCCCTGCCGCATCTCGACGAGCAGAAGCGCATGTTCTCAGCAGAGCGGGATTAAAGACATGCCGCAAATGAATATGATCGAAGCCATCCGCGACGCGCTGGATGTGAAAATGAGCCAGGATTCCGATGTCTTGGTTTTTGGTGAAGATGTTGGCTATTTCGGCGGTGTATTCCGCGCCACGGCGGGTCTACAGGAAACACATGGGTTGCACCGCTGTTTCGACACGCCGATTTCTGAAGGCGGGATTGTCGGCATCGCGATTGGCATGGCGGCAAACGGTCTCCGCCCCGTCGCGGAAATTCAATTCGCGGATTATATCTATCCGGCCTATGACCAAATTGCCTCCGAAGCGGCGCGCTTGCGCTACCGTTCTAATGGAGACTTTACGGCTCCCATTACAATCCGGACGCCTGTTGGCGGTGGTATTTATGGCGGGACAACGCATAGTCAATCACCGGAAGCTTTGTTTACCCATATCGCAGGATTGAAAACAGTTATTCCGTCCAATCCTTATGACGCCAAGGGTATGTTGATCGACGCGATTGAAGATAATGATCCGGTTCTCTTTTTAGAACCGAAGCGTCTCTATAACGGACCGTTTTACGGCGATCCACATGCACCGGCTAAAACCTGGCGCGATCATGAATTGGGCGAAGTTCCCAGCGGTCATTACACTGTTCCTATTGGCGAGGCGCGCAATATTTCCGAAGGCGGAGACGTCACCATTTTGACCTATGGAACGATGGTTTGGGTTGCCCAGAAGGTTGCGGAAGACATGGGTCTAAACGCGGATATTATTGACCTCCGATCGCTCTTACCGCTCGATATCGACGCGATTGAAATGTCTGTTAAGAAAACCGGGCGCTGCGTTATTTTGCATGAAGCCACGCGAACCTCAGGCTTTGGCGCAGAATTGGCGGCGCAAGTTCAAGAACGTTGCTTCTACGCTTTGGAAGCGCCGATTCAGCGTGTGACGGGATGGGATACACCTTATCCGCATGCCCAGGAATGGGCCTACTTCCCCGGCCCAAAACGGGTTGGAAATGCACTTCGTAAAGTGATGGAGGGGTAAATGGGAAAGCACTTCTATAAACTCCCCGATATTGGCGAAGGTGTTGTCGAAGCCGAGATCACGGCTTGGCATGTCGCTGTGGGCGATACCGTGTCAGAGGAGGATCCCATTGCGGATGCGATGACGGATAAGGCGACGATTGAACTCACTTCTCCGGTGGACGGTGTCATTAAATCTATTGCCTGCGAAGAAGGTGACATGCTGGCTGTGGGAGCCGTTCTTGTCACATTCGAAATTGAAGGTGAGGGCGACGCAGTTGAACCCGAACCCGAAATTAAAGATGTGGCGCAGGAGGCCTCGAAGCCTGCCCCTGTTGCAAAAGTGGAAGCGCCTATCGTTTCGCCCGCAGCCGTGTCTCGCTCGGTCTCATCCGGAAAAGTGCTGGCTTCCCCGGCCGTTCGGGGCCGTGCAGCGCGTTTGAACATTGATCTGGCCGTTGTGCCAACTGAAGGTGCGCGTGTGTCTCACGCGGATCTGGATGCTTATCTTATCGCAGGTGCAGCGTCAGCATCTGTGCCCCAAGCTTCATCCCCCCAGATGAAGCCGTCTCCTGCATCCCCAAAAATGCAGGAGACACCTCAGTCTAAAGATGATGAAGCCGGACCGGGTGAAACTCGTCAGAAAGTCATCGGATTGCGCCGTGTCATCGCGACACGGATGGCCGAGTCGAAACGCAATATTCCGCATTTTACATATGTAGAAGAAATGGATGTCACAGCGCTGGAGCAGATGCGGGCACGCATGAATGAACGACGGAGTGAGGATAAACCCAAGCTCACCGTCTTGCCCTTCATGATCCGGGCCTTGGCTGTGACCCTCGTCGACTGGCCGCAATTTAATGCGCGCTATGAAGATCAAAAAGGCTATGTCGCACGGTTTGAAGATCTCAATCTCGGTATTGCGACTCAGACCGACGGAGGGTTGATTGTGCCCGTCGTGAAAGCGGCGCAGAAAAAAACGGTTTGGGATCTGGCTGCGGATATTGGACGCTTGGCCGAAGCGGCGCGGACGAACCAGCTCTCCACGGAAGATTTATCAGATGCGACAACCACGCTGACCTCCCTCGGGCCGCTAGGGGGTATCGTAACAACACCCGTCATCAATCGTCCGGAAGTGGCTATTTTTGGTCCGAATAAAATTCGTGAAAAACTGGTGATGGATCACGGCGAGGTTGAGGTGCGGAAAGTGATGAACTTCTCTGTGTCTTGCGATCACCGCGTTATTGACGGTTATGATGCTGCCAAAATGATGCAAGATCTGAAAGCCCGTCTCGAAGACCCGACCAGCATGTTTGTGCTCTAAAACGTCCAAGCGCATTTTCACCGATATTTACGCTTGGCAGTGCGGCGTGGCTGTCCTATATGCCGCGCCTATCGACGGATGGTGAGGTAGCTCAGCTGGTTAGAGCGCAGGACTCATAATCCTGAGGTCGAGAGTTCAAGTCTCTCTCTCACTACCACCGTTGCGGGATATTCCTAAAATTGAGATCAATTTTTTTCGCTATGCCCGAATTTCTTTAATTGGTTGATGATGGGATGGAGGCCAGCGGCTCCTCCTGCGAGTAATAGTCCGGTTATCATGACATCCGTTGCATTACGCAGAGAGCTTTGGAACGGTACTTTTGACGGGAGTTCACCCTCTATCGGCGGTACGAGGACACCCAATATTCTGACGCCGACCAGGGCCAGTAGAATGCCTAAAGTTATGCTGAAAATGATAGCGGCAAGTCGCACTTTACCGGTCAAATTTAACCAACGTTCATTCGCCTTTACGGCGACTTTCTTAGCTTCTAATTTTTCTTTCGCCTCAGTTACACTATTCGCAAGCGACAGATATTTTTCGGACTCAGCTTCTAGATGATTCATGGTCTCAAAGGATTTCAAGGCTGCTTCCACCCTCCGTTGTTCATAAATATATCCGGATTTGATGCTGGTTTTTTGTCCGGAGAAACTGGCGTCGATAAAAATCTCGGTTATGCGTTCTATAACAAGCGCATAAAAGACAAGTTGAGCCAGTAGATTACCCGTCTGACTGGCTGGAATTTTATGAAGCTCAAGCGCATTATAAAACGTTGTCGGGAAAAACATTGGGATAGAGATTCCACCCAAAATCAAAGCGATGATACCAAATAGACGATTGTTCATGATGGCTTCCCCTAAACGATGAGCGGGGCATCCGCGTCTTTGACGGCATGCCAAACATCATGAAGGGATACGATGTCTAAGGAATGATCATCTTCCGGATCTGTATCGATATTATGAGGTGAGTTTGAATGTGTCACTATTCCAATAATCTCGCCTGTCTCGGCATGAATGGCGACACCGCCGCTCATACCTGACACAACAGGTTCCGTTGGAAGATCAATTCGGATGACCCATCGGCCAAACTCTTTATCCTCCCAGCTTTCAGGTTCGCGGTAGATATGGGCAGCGCCTTCTCTGACAGCAGGCACTGCGCTTCCGGCGGGATATCCGCTAATGACGATCTGATCACCCTCTTTTATATCTGATGGCGGCGTGTCCGGCAGGCGACATCCAACAAGTGCGGCATCAAGTTTCCCCGGGCGATAGATAACGGAGCCATTGGCATAAGGCGGCGGGTTATGATTGGCGTCATAAAGGACGTGACCAGCTGTGACCCATCCGCCCCAATGGGAAAAAAGGCTGCCATAGACATAGCCCTGTTGTTTGACATCTGGGTGACCCCTGACCGGAATGAGCCCTTCATAGAAATAGCGGCGTAAATCTACAGTATTCGTTCTATTGGCCAAGATAATGGGATCCGAGACGATATTATTTACATGCGGGGTGGTCGGATCGAAAATAACAAAATCATATTTGTCGCTATACCCACGAGATTGCGCGGCGATTTTGTAACCTTCACGTCCACCGGATAGGTTGGTATTACCCTCAATCGTCTCAAAACCCGTACTGCCTGCATAGGTTACGAGACCAATATGTGCATATCCCGGCCCAGAAGGTTTCTTGGCAATAAAGAGCGAGCCCGGGATGATATGAGTTTTATCGACAGCCCCACTGGTGTGAAGAAGGTTTTTTGTTTTGGCCTGTTTCGCAAAATTGGTGCAGAGCCAATCGCCTTTGATCGGCATCTCTATATTTAACGTCTCAGCGGCTTGGCGCATGATAAATTGAATAAATCCCGCACACCAAGCATAGGGTGCCCCGTCATGTCCCTCCATATAGGTTCTAACCCATGGCCCGGCATTTTGACCCCCGATTTCTTCCGGAGATAAGGAGAGATGTTTCTGGGCGTAGGCTGTTACACAAGCTTCAAAAGATGAAGGTGGAACGGCTAGAGGTTTAAGCGCCTCAACGAGCGGGGCAACCAAAGCGTCATGCGTTGCTTCGTCAACTTCACCCGTATCAGCTAGCCCTCGACTGGATTGAAATGCGCGGACTTGGTTTTCAGTGACGTTCCCAAATTTACCATCAATTTCCAAATGAAAACCATGGAAGTAAAGCCACTCTTGGATGCGTTTGGCTTTTTTAGAGTTCGAATAATTTCTGGTTAGACTCGAGAAAATGATTTCTTTCTTTAAATAAGCCTCAAGTTTGCCTGTGCCTTTTTTTGAAGTATATGCCATTAAACCACACCTATTCTCTTCTGGAGTCCTCGAAATTCAATCGTTTATGAAACCTAAATTCCTATTTTTAGCATTTGTTATCATCGCTTTGACGGTCCTTGCCGTGACCATCATCACGCGGTCAGGCGAAGTTGAAAGACTGAATGAGCTGGAAGTTGTAACCGAAACGTCAGTCATCGAAACAAAACCCAATCCGCATGTTAAGGAGGTGCCAATCAATCCGAACAGAAAGTTTAAGTCACTCGACTCATTGATCGCGTATGAATTAGCGCGAATTTTGGGACGGGATGCGGGTTTTGAAGAGACCTATCGTCGTGAGAACGATCAATGGCTTGTGCTTTGTGGAAAACCTCTGGAGTTAAACGGCGCGTCTTTTAACTATCTAAATTCGTCCATGAAACGAATGGCTGAAGATAATCTTATGGAAGATAATGCCTGTTTTTTGAGCGAGAAAAAGTCGGGAGATTATTTATTACGGGGTTCGGACATAGGCGCTTTAGACAGCCCGATATTAGCCTGGGTAGAGCGTTATGAGCTCCCCATGGATCTTCTTAAAAACTGAGGCGAGGTGCTCCCAATAAAGGAGTTACGTAATCCCAATTTTACTACGGTATCGATGATCTTACCGGAGCAAATAAGTCTCAAACACCGCCAATGTAAGGCGTGACGCGTTGAAAGACCCAGAACATGGCAATGGTCGCGAATCCGTAAACGGCCCATCTTTCCACTCCCTTTCGCCAATTTTGTCCCAGCTTTGTGACACCTAGAAGCACCATAAGTGCCAAAGCGATGACGGCAAATTGACCTAGCTCTACGCCTAAATTAAATAATAACAGCGCCAATAGCTCGGTGCCTTGTGGAAGACCGATATCCGACAAAGCGCCTGCAAATCCAAAGCCGTGGATGAGACCGACAGCAAAGGCAATCAAGTAAGGCCGCCGCGCCCCGAGTGTTTTTTCTCCCCTTTGTTTGTGCAAGACTTCTACACCAAGAAGCACAATTGATCCGGCGATGAGAATTTCAACGGGACGGGAGGGTAAAGTGATGCCGCCCAGTGCCGTTGCCGCGAGTGTGATGGAATGGGCGAGGGTGAAGGCGGTTGCCACGCCCCAAACCCGCCGACCGCCGACGAGTAAGGTCAGACCAATCACAAAGAGCAAATGATCCCAACCATAAATAATATGTTCCACGCCGATCCAGAGATAGTCTTTCGCTGGATTGGCTTGGGGCCCGCTAAGGGGAAGTGTTGGGTCTGCAGGTTTTAACAGCGCCGTGCGTGCGGTTCCGTCCAAATAGGCGATTTCGACAAAAGCATCCGTAAGTGTGTTTTCCAGCCCCGTTAAGCTAAGCGTTCCCTGTCTTAGGTCACAGGTGACTTTAAACCGTTCCGCGACCGTATCGCCGCTGCGGTCCAGTCGGGGCTCCGTTTGGGAGCAATTTTCGGGAAATGTGGGCCGGATTCGCAAGCGCTGCCCGGATAGAACAGGTTGTTTCCAGACAACGCTAAACTCACTTGGGGCTGTTTCCGTCGCGCGAAGGAAGGCTGGGCGAACCTCATGCGCAGTCGCTGCGACCGCCATACACCACAAGCAGAGTGCAAGAAAAAGGCGTATCACTCGGTGACCTCAACCCTATATTTCCCGATAAGGGTTTTCAGAGCTTCCGTATTTTCCACCCGCTTGGCTTCATCCAGCCATACGGCTTCGACTTCCGCTTTTATCTGTCCGAACTCAGGCAGGTATTCTTCCGTCACATCTGTGAGCCGAACAAGGTGTACGCCAAAAGCCGAGTTGACCGGCCCTTGCCAATCCGAATTATTCGGTAAGGCGAAGAGCGCATTGGCGAAAGCAGTGCCAAAATCGCGTTGAACGGCGGGTCGTGCGAGTTTGGTAAACCGACGGCCTGTCATAAATGCATCACCTTGATCCTGCCATGCTTCGGGAACACCTGCGGCCAGGATTGAGTTGGCGTCGGCGATAACCGTATCGGACCGGCCTCTGGGTGACAGATAAATATGTTCAAAACTACGGGTTTCAGGTCTGATAAAACGGTTTGGATTTGCTTCAAACCAGGCTTCAAGCTCTGTTGTCGTGGGGATTTCCGGTGCCTCAATGTCGTCGATCATAAACCGCATTTTCTGCGCAAGGCGACGGCGGATGATCGTATCATCTTCGTCCAAGCCCAGTCGCTTGGCCTCGCGCATCAGCGCTTGTTCTTCTATGTAGGCAAAAAGCAAGCCTTCCAAATCGGCATCAGACGGCTCGCGTTGATTTTCAGACGCAAAAATTTGGGCTTGCCGTTCCATCTCTGCCGGGCTGACAAAGATGGTACGATCAGTTCTGGTGACATGTTTTTGCCAAAGCGAATGACCTGCGAAGAGGAGAGCTCCCAGCAGGACAAAATGAACGAAAGGCTCGCGAAGATACTGCTTCATTTAATTCGAAGATGTCCAAATCGGTGATGACCAAGCCCGCTCTTTAATCGTGGTGGGGAGGTCAGGATGAAACGCGGCTCCGGCTCTTAATGCGTCCCATGTCGACCAACGACATGTCGGGTTCTCCAAAACGCGAACATAATAAGCTGCGCTCTCACCGGGCGTATAATCAGGGTCTGTCCAAACAGCTTTCAACTCAGGATCACCTTGCCCTGTTGATGCCGCACAATTGGATAAATCTACGCTTGCGCCATTATCGGGACATCTATGGGTAGTCGCATCCGGTCTTGCGCCATCTGAACAGGCCATATCATAAACCGCTTCTTGAGGGCCGTCTGTCGTGTTCCAGGACTTGATGATTTGCAACCGATCTAACGGCGCGCTGCGCGGGTCGCGGGCGGCCCAAGCCATAAAAGTTGGCGCCATGTCGAGATTTAAATTGCCGCCCATTGGAACGCCGGCACTATACCCCTGTTCGACCATATCTGTTGCAGTCAACATGTCCTCGGTCATGTCGCCGCCAAAGAAACGCAATCGAATACGAGGGCCCGATGTGGCGTAAGTCTCTTTCTGACGCATGCCGTTAAAGATAGACTCCCGTGTATTTTCCTCGGCCCAAACGGCGGCGTAACCTGCAGCACTCCATTTTGAGAACCAGTTTTCAGCATTGGGATCGCGCTCGACATTCTCCCAGCTTTCTGCCCCTCCCGGAGGGACAGAGCCGCGGGCCTCAGCTGTCGCGTCGACAATTCCGACTTTTGACCAATAGTTGTTCTCGTCATAGGCACCACCAGCGACGTGGCTGTCTGAACTGCCAATCAATCCAAATGCGTAAGGGTTTGTGCCCGTTGCGTCTTCTAACGCCAATCCGCGTGCGAGAGCCTCGCGAATGTAGGAGCCGTTAATTTTACTCTCAATATTCGAGGCGAGTAGCTTGTCGTAAATCTCAAACCCCGCAAACTCATCATTTGGTGATAATGCCGGATGCGTCTCAGACGTCCCTTTGACTTGCGACATTTCTACGATGGGTTCGTTTCGAATCCGCTGGCTTGTATAGTCCCCATCAATGACGCCCCCGCCATATTGGACCATATCGAACATCTTGCCGTCAGAAACATTAGAGTTATGTGGAATAGCGATAACGTCCCGACCCGCAGAGCGCTCATTGTCCATCCAATCCCAAAGCTCTTCCGGATTGGTTGACTCCAACGTACTGAATAGTCGGTCCGGCGCCTCATTTTCAAAGACGACATTGCGGTGTAAATTGCCGCCTGCAAAAGACCCATCACTGCCCCTTCGAGTCGTAACAGCAGTATATTCGTAAGCCGCAAATGTAGTCAGTTTTCCGGGCTCATAATATCGGTCCGCGGTTGCGACGGCGTCTTGCCAAGTCGCATCTACAAGCTCTCGAACATATAACCCCTCAATGGGTTCCCCACTTCGGACGGATTGTCCAATGGTTTGAAAGTTCTGAATGATTTCCAATTGATCATTGGTTCCGAACATTTTCTTAGAAAGCTCAAGGTCAGAAAGCGGGCTATCCGGATTATCCATCGCCGGTAATATACCCATATAGGCACCGTGGTCAGTGGCTGCGACGAAGTCCAATGGCGGTCCGGAGAGGGCCATTTCAAAACCGCCCGGATGCGTCAGTGTGTCTCCGGATGCGAATCGGTAAACATCTGCGGGCGTAGTCCGCACATTGAAAATATAGGCGTCAAAGCTATTTTTCGTATGAATGTGAAGGTCGCCGAAATAGACATTCTTACTGGGATTATAGCCAGCCGTTCTGACAGCCGTTTCAGTTTTCGTGGGCGTAGCCGTCGAGACAGCCTTATCTGTCTCAACCTTTGCCTCCTGACATGCCGCCAACACGAGTAGCGCAGCCGTTCCGGCCATCCAGTTTAATCGCATATCTTTCCCCTTTTTTACATCTTGTGACGCAACGCCGCACAGCTGTCAAAAAACCTTAACGTCACACAGTTCGTAAGAGTATTATGAACTAATCAACAACTCTTGACGACTCAGGACTTCGCCCAATGGCTTTACTTGAATTGATATATACGTCGCTGGCTGAGCCCACAAATCAGACCAAAGATGTAAAAGATATTCTTGCGTCTTCAGAGCGCAATAATCAGGCGACATCTGTTACCGGTTTACTCCTGTTTGATAGCGAGCGCTATATTCAGATCTTGGAAGGCGATGCGGATGATGTTGAGGCGCTTTTCCATGTTATTGGCCAAGATTCCCGGCACCATAGTCTCGAGCTCTTACATAAAGGTCCGATAAAAGGTCGGTCTTTTGATAATTGGCGCATGGCCTACGAAGCATTGCCTAAGGGTTTGCTTAACGAACTGGCCGAAAATATGGCTGTCTATTCCCTGGAGATGGACGATAACGAGCCGTTGAATGTCGGTGAAAGTTTCGGTGCTAAGCTCAATGCCATGTTCATTGACGCAATAGCAGCCGAATAAGTCCCAAAAAATAGCCGCTTCTAAGGGGAATTAGAAGCGGCGCAAGTTTCGCCAAAAAGGGCGCAGACGGCGAAACTATATTCGAAATCTATCGTGGAGCGCGTTTAGCTAAAATGCGCTGTAAGGTCCTGCGGTGCATGTTCAAACGGCGCGCTGTTTCGGACACATTCTTCCCACATAACTCATAAACCCGCTGAATATGTTCCCACCTGACACGGTCCGCACTCATTGGATTTTCCGGCGGCTCAGGCGCAGCATCACGCTCTGCAAGTAAGGCTTTGCAAACGTCATCTGCATCTGCGGGTTTGGCCAGATAATCGACGGCCCCACGCTTGACGGCAGAAACAGCCGTCGCAAGGTTACCATAACCAGTCAGCATGACCATTTTTGAGCCCGGTCTGCGTTCGTGCAGAAGGTCGATGACATCCAATCCGTTCCCATCTTCCAAGCGCATATCAAGCACAGCGAAAGCGGGCGGGTTGGCGCGAACGTTTGACCGCGCTTCCGCAACAGTCTCGACGGCATTTACTGTAAAGCCACGCTGTTCCAGCGCACGGCCAAGGCGGGTACGGAAAGGTCCGTCATCATCCAAGATCATCAAGGATGCATCACTTGGGAGGGCGTATTCACTCATCATTTAGCTCCTTTATCTACCTTAAATACGCGCCAGCAGGGTAAAAGAGTCGGGTTTGACTGCAGAGCTTATGCGGACAATCTGTCGCGGGGTAGCTCTGTGAGTATTCTGGCTCCGCCAAGCGGCGAGGTTTGATAACTGATTTTACCTCCCAGACGTTTCATCAATCGACCCGAGATGAAGACGCCAAGGCCTAGGCCGCCTGCGGTTTGGGCGCGGTGGCGGGTGCTGGCATAGGGTTGGCCCAAACGGTCTTTGAGCGCGGGATCAAACCCTATCCCGTCATCATCCACCAAAATTGTGATTGTCTCGGCTGTCCAATGCGCAGATAATTCGACCCGCGTCGCGGCAAAGTCGACCGCATTGTCGATATAGTTTTTGAGCGCATAGAGAAGTTCGGGACGACGCTTCAAAACAGGGTCGGGACCATCGCCGTCACATTGAATGACAATATCTTTGTCCCGATCAATGAAGGGCTCTGCGGCTTCCTCCAACAGATCCTCAATCGATAATGCGTCATGAATAATATCTCCCTCGTCGCCGCGGCGTGAAAGCTGTTCCAAAATATCCCGACAGCGTTGCGCTTGCGAAAGGATCAACGCCGCGTCTTCGCCGAGTGGTGTGTCGGCTTCGACTTCGCGGCTCATTTCCTTGGCAACGACTTGGATTGTCGCCAGCGGTGTGCCGAGCTCATGCGCAGCTGCAGCGGCGAGACCTCCCAATGCGCTGAGCTTTTGTTCATGGGCGAGCATGGCTTCCGTCGTCGCGAGCGCAAAGGCCATGCGCCGACTCTCATGGGTTGCGCGCCACGCGTAGAAAGATGTGAAACTCGCTCCAACCAGAATTGCCATCCAAATTCCAAGTTTCAGAACGAGGGGCAAATCAAAGCTTCCAGCCGGTGACCAAGGCAGAGGCAGGTGATAAAAGACGAGTCCAAAAGAGAGCGTGAGCGCCATGACGCCCAAAGCCAAGACGACCCAGCGGGAGAGTGTCGTTGCGGCCGTCACAACCGGCGCCAAGAAAAGAATTGAGAAAGGGTTTGTGATCCCGCCTGTCAGCCATAACAAACCCGCCAATTGCCAGAGATCGAATCCCAATTGCATATAGGCTTCAAAATCAGACACGCGACGGTCCAGCGGTAATCTCAAGGTCACGACAACATTCACAATAACGGATGCCAGAACCGCCAAGCCACAGGCGAGGAGTGGATAATCAAACCCTAGAACTTGGCTCACGATAATGAGGGCCAGGACCTGACCGATAACGGCCCCCCATCGCAACGCGACGAGTGTTTGCCGGCGAAGCGAGCCTAAGCTTTCAACCTGATCATGGCCTTGCGCTGCGGCGACGCCGCCAAAGCCGCGCAAACGCGTATCAACTATGTGTCCGATATTCGGTGCTGCGGCGTTATGCGCTTTCACATCCAGCTCTTTCATTTATATGAATACTGAACTTACTACGATTGAGCCGGGCTTTGCAGTATGAGAATCGCGACAAATTTTACGATCAGTGTTTTCGCATCATTGGCTTTATTGGCTTGTCAGGCAGAAAATTCCAATTCTGCAGGCGTTTCGGGTAAGACTGTCGTAAGCACGGGAACAGCTTCTATCGGTGGGCCCTTCACGCTTGTAGATGATAAGGGCGCGACGGTTACAGAAGCTGATCTTCTTGGGAAACCGCATCTTATCTATTTCGGGTTTGCCTATTGTCCTGATATTTGCCCAACGTCCTTACAAAAAATCGGAGCTGCACAGCAGCTTTTAGGAAAAGCCGGTGATGATATTGGATATGTGTTGATTACGGTTGATCCTGAACGGGATACGGTTGAGAAGATTTCTGAATATATAACCTTCGATCCGTTTCCGGCAGGTTTGCGTGGTTTTACGGGCAGCGTTGAGCAGGTCGAAGCTGCTAAAACCTCATATAAAGTCGTGGCGACAAAAAGTGAATTTGATGGTAGTCCTGTCACAGAAGACAGCACAGACTACACAGTCAATCATTCAGACATCATCTATTTCATGGGCGCAGACGGTAAGTTTGCCGATTTCTTCTCTGCGCGCTCGACGCCCCAAGACATTGCCGTGCGTGTCCGTCAGGAATTGATGAAAACAGACGGTTAGGTCTATCGGTTCTGTCCGGGAACCCATTTCACGTCTGAGGCACCTTGATCATTACACCACCGTGCTGCGACGAATAAAAAGTCCGACAGACGGTTCAGATAGCTTAGCGCATGCGGGTTCACATCTTCATCTGCTGCTAGTGCAACACATATACGTTCTGCTCGTCGACAGACTGTTCTGGCTTGGTGTAAATAAGCCGCTGGCGGATGGCCGCCCGGCAGAACGAATGAGTTAAGCGGCTCTAAATCCGCGTTTAACGCGTCCAGTTCTTTTTCCAAACGGTCGGTCTGGCTGGCGACCATGCGCAGGGCATATTCACTATCTGCCTCGCCGTCTTTTGGTCGTGGTGTGGCGAGGTCCGCGCCAAGATCAAAGAGGTCATTTTGAATGCGCGACATCATCTCGTCGATGCGCCGACTTTCCAAATGTAAGCGGACCAAACCTATAACACTATTCGTTTCGTCGACATCCCCATAGGCCCGTACACGAAGCGCGTCTTTACCAAGCCGAGATCCATCAACCAAACCTGTCGATCCATCGTCTCCCGTTCGGGTATATATTTTGTTCAGCTTGACCATTCGTCTATCGTTTTAAGCGCCCTTGGACCGCACATAAACAGTAAGTGCCAAGAGAGCGATGGCGGCAACTTGCGCGTAAATCCGGCGCCACATCCAATCATTGGACTTCTTGCGGTTCTCTTCACTTTTCTTACTCATCGCGACGGTGCCCATGATGAGAGTCACGACAACAAAGGCGAAAGCGAGAGCGGTCAATATATAGAGAGCGATAAGCATAATGCGGATCCGGTTTAAGTGTCTTGTCGCGCTTATATACGGGTCAGCACAGAGTTCGAGCGAAATAGAATGTTAGAGAATTCAGACCATCCACAATTTTACATGTGGGTGACCCTGTTGGACTCGGATTGACGCGTCTATGTCACGGGTTCAAGTTTACCAGACTAAAGAGTTTTGACCATGATGAGTGATTCCGACCGCG
>CAYZGF010000030.1:0-15333 GCA_964477595.1 uncultured Algimonas sp. | reverse complement strand
AAGAAATAAGTTTTTCCGCCCTTCCCATTCTAACCGTCAATCTGTGGGGCGATGCGCCTGAGCGGGAATTGCAGAGACGGGCCAAACTGCTGCAGCGAAAAATTGAAGCCATCCCGCTTGTACTTGAAGCCAAAATTAGCGGTGAACGTACGGATGTTTTGGAAGCGATCATTGATCCCGCGAAAACAGAAAGCTTAGGCATCACCTTTGGTGAAATTTCTGCAGCTGTCTCCCAAAACAATTCGCTCGTCCCCGCAGGAGCTATTGAGACGGAAAGCGGACGGTTTAACATCAAACTTCCCGGCCTGATTGAGACACCGGACGATATGGGCGCGCTTGTCGTACGGCGCAGTGCAAATGGAGCGATTGTCCGCCTCAGCGATATTGCAGAGGTCCGGCGCGGCTATAAAGACGCCACAACACTGGCCAGATTTAACGGACAAACCAGTGTCAGCCTTGAGATCAGCAAGCGACAAGGCGTCAATATTCTGGAAGCCACGGAACTGGTCCAGCGCTTGGTCGATGAAGAAACCGCGCGGCCGGATTGGCCCCGCACGATCAATATGACCTATAGCCAAGCGCGATCCGATTATATTCGCGATATGATGTCCGAACTCTCGGCGTCAATTATCAACGCTGTTGTTCTCGTCTTTATCGTCTGTATCGCCGCTCTGGGTTGGCGCTCCGCTTTATTCGTTGGGTGGGCGATTCCATCGAGTTTTCTGATTGCCTTTTTCGGCTTTTTGATCGCCGGTGAAACCATCAATATGATGATCCTCTTCGGCTTGATCCTGTCTGTGGGGGTCTTGGTTGATAGTGCGATTGTCATTGTCGAATTTGCCGACCGAAAAATGGAAGAAGGCGTTGAGCGCCTTGAAGCCTTTAAAATGGCAGGCGAACGCATGTTCTGGCCAATCATGAGCTCGACCGCAACAACGCTCGCGGCCTTTATCCCGTTGCTATTCTGGGAGTCCACGACAGGGAAATTCATGAGCTATTTCCCGCGGACGATGATTTATGTTCTCTCCGCCTCGACGCTTATGGCGCTGATTTTTCTACCAACATTAGGTGCGAAAATTGGCTTCCGTCCAAAGAAAACCACCAACACCAATGTCGCCGCTTTATCGGCAGAAGGCGATCCCTTGGAAACGAAGGGTTTTATTGGATTCTATGTTCGCATTATTGCAAAAATCATCCATTTCCCGCTTTTGGTCATTGCAGGCATGATCGCTCTCGCCGTCTCCATCGTCATGATCTTCGGAGCTCAGATGAGCGGCCCACCGCCCAAACCTGTTGAGTTTTTCACGCAATCTCCCAGCGAACAACTTTATATTCTTGCTCGATCACGCGGAAATGCAACACCGGAACAATATCTCGATATTGCAAAGGATATTGAAAACCGGATCAAAGACATTAACGGTATTGAGTCTGTCTATACAGTCACCGGTGACGGCGCAGCCGGAAGCGGCGGTATTTCCGGTCCCGCCAATGTCCCGTCCGATACAGTCGTTCGTGTCTATACAGAGCTTATGCCATTTAGTCAGCGACGCGGCACGCAGCCGATTGTCGATGATTTGGAAGCGGCTGTCGCAGGTATTCCGGGTGTCTTCACAGAGGTCACAGCCGTCGATCAAGGCCCACCCATTGGCAAGGATATTGGCATTCAAATCAGTAGTGACGTGCCGGAGGAATTGCGGGCCGCAACCAAAGCCGTGCGAGATAAATTGGCCTCTATGGAAGGTATCGTAGAAATTGAGGACTCCACGCCCCTCCCCGGTGTGGAATGGGAATTTATCGTGGACCGCGCCGAAGCAGGCCGATTGGGGTTAGATGTTGGCCGTATCGGTGCCGCGCTTTCCTTTGCGACCGAAGGTACGCTGGTCGGACGTTATCGCCCCTTAGATGCGGATGAGGAGGTGGATATCCGTATCCGCTATCCATCCGAGGTTCGAACCTTAGCTGAATTGGACAGTCTTCGCATCCAAACACCGCAAGGTGCACTGCCGCTATCCTCTGTGGCGACCCGTGTGGCAAAGCCGCGTCAGGATAAAATCGAACGGAAAGACTTGCTGCCTTATTACATCGTTCAAGCCAATACGGCCAAAGACTATGCGACACAGGTTCAAGTCGCCGAACTGACTGAATGGCTGGAAACAGAAGCGGGTTTCCCCTCCACGGTTCAGACAAAATTCTTGGGCCAGCAGGAAGAAAATGCGGACGCGCTGCGATTTTTCCAAGCGGCCGGGCTTGCGATCCTCTTCATGATGGGCGTGATTTTATTGTTGCAATTTAACAGCTTTTATCATGTCTTCCTGACCCTCTCAGCTGTGATCATGAGTGTATTTGGCGTGCTGTTGGGATTGGCTTTTTATCCCTATGTTTCAATGATCTTGTCCCTAACAGGGGTCATCGCGCTGGCCGGAATTGTCGTGAATAATAATATTGTTCTGATTGATGCTTACCAACGCCTTTTGGAAAAAGGCTATGGGTCCGTGGACGCCGCCATACGAACTGCGGCGCAGCGCTTGCGGCCTGTTTTCCTGACGACACTCACGACGGTTGTCGGGTTGATGCCACTCATATTAGGGTGGCAAGCCAATATCTTTACAGGGCAATTCTCAACAGCCGGATCAAGCACGTCAGAGATTTGGGCCCCGATTTCTTATGTCGTCGCGTGCGGGCTGGGCTTTGCGACTATTCTCACCCTGATCGTTACGCCTGTCATGCTGGCTATGCCGACTGTGATGAGCGATCGATTTAAACGGCTCTTGCGAAAGATAAGAAATCGGAGTCAGCAACCCGTTAGACAATCGCCCGAACCGGAACCCGCTGAATAAACCCAATCACTCTATTTTGGCATCCGGCGCAAATATAGCGGTGGACTGTCCGCCCCCGCCAATTAAAGTGCGGCGGACTTGCCATTGTTTCGGGTCCACATTGACGGATAGCGCGCCACTGCCATCGGTATCTTCCTCTTGTAAAAGCGGAAGGAAATTAAACGGGACTGTAACAGAAATTTGCTCCTCAGGTGCATTGGGTACGCCCCCAGCCGGGATAAGTTCAGCCCGAATATTAATGATGCGCGTACGCGGCAAGAGACGTCCCGCAATAAAGTTCCACCGTCCCCCCACACCTATTCCCGTCTCACCAATGACAGCGTTTTGTGCAGAAAATCTAATCCGGCCCGGAACAGAAGACGTGCCCGTAATAATGACACCGCCCTGAAAGTCATAATCAATCACGGAGAGACTGAGGGGCCCCGAACTGGGTGAGCCACCAAAGGGGGACTGGACAATACGTGACGGACTGCCGGGCGCTGTAACCATGATCAGGGCAGAGTTTTTATAGATAGGGTCTGCAGGCGCTGTGTCTGTATCGACGTCTATTTCTGATGATGTGTCATTTTCTGTTTCAGATGGACGATCGACTTGGGGAGTTGGTATGCGAAACACAGTCTCTTCCGATCGAATTGCCGCACCGTCTTCTGACACGTAAAGTTGCGCCTCCAGCGCCATAGGCTGATCATCAACATCTAATGTGACGCCCCATTGTCCCAATTCATTCACCCGCACCTGTCGGCGGCGCTCACCCAAATTCGAAATCACGACCACGGCATTGGGTTCCGCCTGACCGGATAATCGCAGGCGCGGCACAGGACCATCACGGACTTCGCTAACTTGTTGGAAGCTTGCAGGCTGGACGCCCATCATTGACCCATTTGTAGGGTCGGAAATGGCGACTGCGTCCGTCTCTGACCCATCAATCGAGTCTGAAACATCTAGCGCTGCGTAGAGCAAAATGGCCAAGATCAGAGCCGCGCCAACGATGAGAATATAACGCCCTCTTATTAATTTGGATGTTGTTTTCTGTGACGAGGTTTCCAAAGCGTGCAACATCTCCTAAGGCAGATTGACACAACTTCAATAAATGAAACGGAACAGAATGACAGATGTCAAATCACTCAATATCTGCGTCTTTTGCGGGTCCTCTCCTGGTGTCGATCCGGCCCATCTGAAACTTGCGACCCAACTGGGCGAAGAAATCGCGCGCCGGGGACACGGCTTGGTCTATGGCGGCGGCGGGCTCGGCCTGATGGGCGCAACGGCGCGTGCCGCCCGTGACGGCGGGGCGAAAGTGATAGGTATTATCCCACATTTTTTGAATGCAATTGAACGAACGATTCCGGATATTGAGCATGAATTTGTCGACGATATGCATGCCCGTAAAATCCGTATGTTCGATTTGGCAGATGCTTTTATTGTTCTGCCCGGCGGCGTTGGAACACTTGAAGAAGTCATCGAAGTCATGAGCTGGCAAAGGCTCAATCTCCATGACAAGCCGATCGTTTTTCTGTCTGACACCGGTTTTTGGGATAAACTCGTCAGTGTCTTAGACGACATCATCACAGCCGGGTTTGCGCCTGAAAGCCTGCATGCGGATATTGAGTCAGATGCTGATGTGGAAACTGTTTTCGCAACAATTGAACGCCGTTTGAAAGAAGGGCGGAAGGCACAACCGCTTGGCGGCAAGCTCGATAAAATCGCGGATTTAGTCTAAACGATTAGGTTTTCCAAAATCGGGGCCAAACCTTCTGCGTCCATCTCATCAAAGCTGCCGATTTCGGTCGAGTCGACATCAAAAACTGCAAAGAGTGATCCATCTGGCGCATAAACGGGTACGACAATTTCGCTTTGGCTTCTTACGTCGCAGGCGATGTGACCCGGGAATGCATGGACATCTTTGACGATCTGAATTTCACCCGTTTTCGCCGCCGCACCGCAGACGCCCCGGCCAAATGGAATGCGTAAACACCCCAGCGTTCCTTGATAGGGTCCAACAACCAGCTCTTCAGATTTATCAGGATCGACAACATAAAAGCCGGTCCAAAAATATGTTTCAAAGGCTTCTGACAATAGGCAGCTAACAGTCGCCATTCGCGCGACATTATTCGTCTCGCCGTCCAAGACAGCGGCAATCTCTTTGGCCGTTTGTAGGTATAATTCAGATTTGGTCATCTGCGCGCATATAGGCAGCGTTGTAGACATCGTCCAGACCGATTTCAAAAGCGTGATGTGCTACAGAAAAGCTTGCGCAGCCGCGCGACCTGAAAGCCATGCGCCTTGAACACGCCCACCCAAACACCAGTCTCCCGAAACGACCATGCCCTCATCCGTCAGGCACGGCGTGTCAGGGGATGATTTATTGGAGGCGTAAAGCCAACGATGCAGAGCGATATGAGGTGCATTCTGTAGCGGTAAGCCAAGTAAAGCTGACGCGGATTTGAGCATTACATCCTGAACCCAATCGCGATCCGCGTCGACATTTGCGTCTGACCAACCCGCTTCAGAATGCACGACGAGTGTGCCCACATCCTGAGAGCGTCCGGGTTTGGCATGGTTGATCGCAATCCAATCAATCGGCAAATCTTTGACGCGGAGGGTGTCCCATCCGGGATTTATCGGTACGGAGAGCCCAACCATCAGGCAGAAGCAAACATGCATCTGAGCCGACTTGACATCAGATAGGCCGTCAAAACCCTCGGGTAAAATCTGACTGGCCTGCGCGGGTGGGAGTGTGGAAATCACACCGTCAAAACCGCTTACAGGGGGACCTTGTTCGAATTCAAGCGTCCAGCTCTCCAACTTTTTGACCGATGAGACTTGGCGGCCCAAATGTATATCAAAGTCTTGCGCCCAATATTTGGGAAGACTGTTCATGCGCGGTTGACCGACATAGCGGTCCCGACCGGTATCTGCGCTCAAACTTCCGGTCTTTAGGTAAAGCGCTTTGGCATTCCAACGCGTCACAACGCCTGCCGCAATGGCTGCATCTATTTCATCTTGGAAGTCTTCGTCTTGGGCTGTGAAATATTGCGCACCGTGATCAAATTCCCAATCGCCCGCATATCGGGTAGACATGCGTCCACCCACGCCGCGCGATTTATCAAATAAGGTCACGTCGATACCGTGCCGACGCAATTCACGTGCAGCGGAAAGCCCCGCAATGCCGCATCCCAAAATCGCAATTTTCATGAGACTTATCTATCTTCTATCAGAACATCGGAGGAATGGGTCATCGCAGATTTTTTGGCACGATTCCAGAATCGAAAGAACCGCTTCGTATCAGTATCATCCGGAATCTGTGCCAGTTCAGGTGCTTCAATCGTGATGACATCATGATGATCACGCAAATCAGAAATAACATTGCGGATATACGGATCCGGTGAGGCCGCTGCATATATTCGGCCGCCATCCGATAAGGCCGTCAGGACGTCATAGGGATCGCCTGTATAGATCGGAATATTGAGATCATGCGCGCATTCATAAATGAAAACGCGGCGTTTTGCAGAATATCCGCGCCTATCATGCTCATCCGTATCCCAGATGAAGATGGGCGAAGCCTCAGGCCCTGCGGCGCTGAAAACGGGATGATCCAGTGTGATCGCATCCTCATGCACCCATATTAAATTCACGGTTGAGGCTCAAGATTGGGAAAAAGACGCTCATATAAGTCTTCATAGGTTCCAGCCAATGGCTTGTTCCTGGCAAAGCAAGTATCCACATCATCGCCTGAAAACTTCGCGACATTATCAAGATTGAAATAATAAGGTTTATGAGAAAATGTACTGGCTACCCATTGCCAAGACAGATTATTGGATGCCGGGTCGCCGTCCAGCAAATGCTGTAAAAACCAGCGGGCGCCCGCCTGCCATTTCACCCGACGCCAGTGACAAATATAGCCCGCCAAATAGAGCCGGGCATGGTTATGGATGTAACCGGTCCTGAGCAGTTCAGAAATGAAACCATCAATACACGCAATGCCCGTCCGGCCTTCTGCAATATCTTCCGGCAACTCATCAATATAGTCAGACGGCTCAAACCCTGTTTTATAGGGCTCAACATCCCGCCAAATTCGGTCCGGGTATTCTTTATAAAGCCTTTGCCAATATTCACGCCATGCCAATTGTTGGATGAATTTTTCCGCCTCTTTGGCTGTCGCGACATTCAGGGCTCGGTCCCGAACATCTGTCAAATTCAAGACGCCATGACGAATATAAGGTGAAAGACGCGTGACAGACCCGTCAAGATGGTTTCGGGTCGAGCCATATTTTGACGGATTCAATGTCACGAGACCCGAATCTGCCTGTGCTCGTCCGCCCCTAATCTCCGAAATCTGAGTGTCGCCTGTCGCTAGATTTGGAGATATGTTTCTCACGCGTGCGATGAGGTCGTGGCGATCTGAGGAAACCAAGCGTTTTACGGCTTTTGGGCGCACCGAAAGCGGCACGGTTCTGTCCATCACGTTGACCATAATTTGCATACGCGACAACGCATAAAGAGAGGGCAAAATAGAATAGTTTTTCGTATCCGAAATTGTTTTTGGAAAAATTGTTCGCTTCCATATCTTTTTTGCTGGAAAACTAGGTTTTCGCACTCTATTGGACCGCTGAGACTGCCGCTCAGGCTTGCCTGACAGCGCTGTCAAACTTATCTTGATTGAAGATACAGAAACAGGATGCGAAAGACATGACGACACGACTCGCGATTAATGGATTTGGACGCATTGGGCGCAATGTCTTGCGGGCTTTAATCGAACAAGGCCGCAATGATCTTGAAATCGTCGCCATCAATGACCTGTCTTCGACGGAAAATTTGGCTCACCTGCTCAAATATGATTCAGTGCATGGGCGTTATCCGGGCAAAATTTCCTTTACTGAAAACAGCTTGAACCTTGGCGGAGCGGACATTGAAGTCACATCAATCCGCAATCTAGAAGATCAAAACTGGGCCGACAATCAAGTCGATATCGTTCTGGAATGTACCGGCATTTTCACCGCACGTGACGCTGCGGCCAAACACTTAGCCGCTGGCGCAAAACGTGTGTTGATCTCCGCGCCCGGCGCCAATGCGGATAAAACGATTGTTTATGGCGTAAATGACGGTGAGTTGACGGCGGAAGATATCGTCGTCTCAAACGGATCTTGCACGACCAACGCCCTCGCGCCCGTCGCAAAAGTGCTTCATGACACTGTCGGCATTGAGACAGGATTTATGACAACTGTTCACGCCTATACGGGTGACCAACCGACACTCGATGCGGTTCACCGCAAGGATTTCAACCGGGGTCGAGCCGCCGCGCTTTCCATGATCCCCACTTCGACCGGCGCGGCCAAAGCCATCGGTCTCGTCATGCCCGAGCTAGACGGAAAGCTGGACGGAAAAGCCATTCGCGTACCGACACCGAATGTCTCAGTGGTTGATCTCGTGATTAACTCTGAGAAAACGGCCAGTGTTGAAGCCATTAACGCAGCCTTCAAAAACGCTGCAGACGGCCCCTTAAAAGGCGTGTTGCAAATTGTTGAAGACAAGACAGTCTCTATTGACTTCAACCATGACCCACATTCCTCCTCCGTCGTTTTGGGCGAAACCGTTGTGATGGGCGAGAAAATGGTTCGCGTGCTGTCATGGTATGATAATGAGTGGGGGTTCTCCAACCGTATGCTGGATACAGCAGCGGCTATGGCGAAGTTTCTTTAAGGCCAGGAGGCGAAGCCAATCAAACGCATGACCACGCAAGAGCTGCATGAAAAGCTCGAAACGCTTTTAACCGCGCATAAGCAAGCGGTTGCATCTGACCCACAGGCCAATCCTGTCAAACTGCTCGCTTATGATATTTCTAAAGCCGTCGAAGAGCGCAGTGTTGCCTTTCGCGATATCGAAGCCCTTGTTAAAACGCTCTCTGATAGAGGGGCGATTGACCGCGCCAATCGGCTACGTAGCCGTGCGGGATTGGACCGTTTCGACGCCTTAAAAGTTGATATTCAGAAAGCCGCAGCGCAACACGCCGCCAAAGGCTTTGACGCCTTTAAACGCTGGGTCGAAACACCAGGCCAAGGGATCGTTCTGACGGCACATCCAACTTTTTCCTTGTCCCGCGACATACGCGCGACATTGGGCGCGATTGCCTCTGCAGAAGACTCCGACATTGAGGCGTTGACCGATCGGTTGAAAACACATCCCTATCTTCCCAAGCGTGCACCGACATTGATTGAGGAACATGAGGATACACAGGCGACATTGAACCGAATTCAAGACGCTCTAGGCAAGCTAAATGCGGTTGTCCTGGACGTCGCCGCAAAACACTTCCCGAAAGATTGGACAACCCTCACACCGCATCTGGCGGATGCTTATAGCTGGGTCGGATATGATATTGATGGTCGGACGGATATTTCCTGGGGTGACGCCTTAAGACTGCGCCTGTCGGAAAAGCGGGACCAGCTTTCACGATATGCCAAAGAAGCGGCCCGAATAGCCGGTACTGGCGGTTTCAAATCCGAAGCTGAAGACGCTGTTGACGCCTTGTCGGACCGCATAAAAGACGGGCTGGCCTCTGCAGAACGTGATCTAACCCTCTTTGAGGAAGATTTGGATGATCCTGAGAATCTGGTCGCGGCGGCCAATAATTTAACACGTCATTCCCCGCGCCGTTTCACAGAACTGGCATCGCTCCTGCCTGATATTGAGGCCGCAATCGCAGGCGCGCCAACTGCGCAGATTCAGCGCGACCTCGTTTGTTTGCGGGCCCAAATGAAAGCCTTCGGTTTGGGGACGGCTCGTATTCACTTCCGCTTAAACGCCCGTCACGTTATGTCCGGGGTGAAAGGTATTTTCGGCTTGTCAGAGTCCGGCTCTGACACGCGCACCGTTCTGAACCGCGCAACGAAACTGACAAAATCCGTCAAAGCTCAACCCGTCAATTTCGCCTCTCTCGCACTGGAGAAATCCACCGCGCATGAGAAGATGATCCTGATTGCGCAGATTCAAAAATATATTGATGCCTCTGTCCCGATCCGTTTGTTGATCGCCGAGACCGAAGATGCCCTCGTTCCCCTCTCCGTGCTCTATCTGGCGCGGCGCTACGGTGTCGCAGATATGTTGGATATCTCCCCATTATTTGAAACAGCAGACGCTTTGAATAATGGCGGCCGCATCATTGGGAAAATGCTGGAGAACCCTGTCTACCGCGAATATGTGGAAGATCGTGGTCTATTGGCCATCCAAACCGGATTTTCAGATGCCGGTCGTTTCATGGGACAAATCCCGGCAACGCTCGCGATTGAACGGCTGCAATCCCATTTCGCGCGCGAAATGGAACGCCACAATATGTCAGATGTTACCGCGTTAGTCTTTAATACCCATGGTGAAGGCCTGGGTCGCGGCGGACACCCCGGCTCTATCAAAGAACGTCTCGACTATGCGATGAGCCCTTGGGCCATTTTACAATTTGAGCGTCGCGGCATTCACCTTTGCCACGAAACCAGTTTCCAAGGTGGAGACGGTTATCTGTGGTTCCAAACACCGGACCTCGCTGACGCGACCATCTTCTCACTGATTGGTGGGCGCCTGTCTGACCGTAGCGATGCGGCGAATGATCCATTCTACACGGAAAAAGACTTTTCATGGGACGTCTACCGCACGATTGGTTCCGAACAGGACGCCCTTTATTCTGATCCAAATTATGTTGGACTGTTGGGCGGTCTGGGACAAAATATGCTGATCCCTACGGGTAGCCGTGCGGTGAAACGTGCAAAGTCCGGATCAGGTGCGGATATGTTCAACCCGCGCCTATTACGGGCCATCCCGCATAATGCGATTTTGCAGCAATTTGGTACGCCCGCGAACATTATTTACGGCATGGGACGGGCGGGTCGTATCGATCCTGAAAAGTTTGAAGCGCTTTACGCAAATTCTGCCCGGGCCAAATCAATTTTCGATTTGGTGATTAAATCCATGGGACGCACCAATCTGTCTATCTTGACCGGATATGGGCGTTTATTTGATCCGGGTTTCTGGATTAGTCGCGCATTGTCAGGTGCTGAGCCGCTCCTCGCAAACCGATCACTGATCGTGGCAGAAACGCTCGAGACATCACCTTGGCGGTCTCAAATCATGGACCTCGCCAACCGATTGCGATTGGACCAATATGATAGTCTCCGGGTTCTCGGACAATGCGACGACACGGCTGATTTTACGCCGGATGACACGCTGATCATTTTGCAAGCCTTGCGCCTCGCGGTCATTATGAAAATGATGATTACGATGACGGAGTTACCAATCATTTCGGACGAAGCGACATCGCGACTCTCCGCTCTGCAACGTATGCAAACATTCCAAATCGATGATATTTTACGCGATCTGCGCGAGCGATATCCCGCAAAAACTGCACCTCTGGAATGGACTAAGGAATTATCAGAGAAAACCGATACGCCCGTTACGTCCGGCGGCTTCGCGCATATCGCGGATCATGTCATTAAACCGCTGGACCGTGCCAAAGATCTGGTTCGCCAAATCACTATCGCGGTCACGCATCACTATGACGCGTTTGGATAAATAAGTTGAGGGAAGCCTAGAGAAGCTTCCCTTGCTGACGGGACATATTCGCCTTTAACGCATTAATAGCCGAACGAATGCGCGTTTTTACCGTGCCGAGCGGCAAGCCCGTCTCAGCACTGATCTGCTTATGCGTTTTGAATTCAAGAAACGCCATGCGAATTGCCATTTGCTGAGCCTCCGTCAGGCGACCTATATGCTCACGGAGAATCTCGGTGCTTTGCTGAGTCATGAAGTCCTGCTCTGCAGACGGAACTTCATCATCCGCAATAACTTTCATTAATTCCGGGTCCCGCACATCCATGCGGCCATGTTTACGCTGATGGTCAATCCACTTATTCCGGGTCAGGCGATAAACCCATGTCGCGAAACTGGCTTTTTCCGGATCAAAGAGAACGGCCCGCGTCCACACTTTGATCATCACATCTTGAACAATATCTTCGGCAGTCCCGCTACCGACACCACGAGCCATGAGCCAGCCTTTGAGTTTGGGTCTGTAGACTTCGAAGAGATCAGAGAGCGCTTGCGCATCTTTTCCGGTTTTAATGCGCTCCATCCAAGCTGCGTCACGCTTAGCTGCGCTGATTGACTTAGTTGAAGGTGCGAACCCTTTGGCGCTTGACGCGGATTTTTTAGTCATGGCCCTCTCCCTTGTCTGGCGAGGCGTGTGAACCTTCCTTAAGTGAGAGAAATCAGAATGTCATGGGTGAATTCCAAAACATTCAGAACAGATAAGCATAAGTTTTAAAGAACGTCTGCGAAAACAGGGGGCGATGACCTTAGGGTGTATAGACCGTATAGGTTACATCCGCGCCAATTGAGCCAGTGCCTTGGGAGAAATCATAATTATTTCCATTAATCGTCGAACCGCGGAGATTATATCTCGATTGAAAGCTCACGGCATGGTCCATAATGGACCCGTTAATACGCGCTGTGCGACGTTCGCCCTGAAAGACTTTCACGGGGGCCGCGACCAGACCATCAAGTGTAAATAAGGTCCCGTTCTGACCGTAAGTAATACCGTTCCCGCTTGGGGCAGGATCTTGCGCACCTTGGCCCCAACGATTGGCGCCACCGCCGCCGGACACCTGATAACGCAAGCGATAACGAATATTGGTGTAATCCATCGTGCTGAAATCGCCTGTCGCCGTCAAATTTGAGGCTTGCCCAAAAATGTCGAATGGAACATTTGATGCGACATAAAACCGGGATGCGCGGTTACCGCCACCCAGTAAATCGATATCCGTCGTTTCATCCAAACCAAAGGCCGAGTAACTATCATTGGCATCTAACGTTTGATGTGGCGCAGTAGAGTTAAAGGCTCCGCCAAAAGTCTGATCATTGATTTGATATTCCCAACCGGAACTCACGCCGCTTTGGATCGGATTATATCTTTGTGTATTGTAATTGATCGAACGGCCATCTGCCGCGATCAAATCAGGCGCGGCCTGTCCGGATGTTGTATTATCCAAGACGTGAAAATCATAGACGACGGGGGCAATACCGCCATTTTCTTCAAAATCAGATGCCCCAAAAACGATCACAACTGAGGCCGCACGGAAGAAGGGCCTGTCCACAACAGCAGACAAGGCTGGCGCTGACAAGCAGCCCGCTAAGAGAAGTCCCACAACCCCCTTGCGCATATTTCGGCGCATACTCACGAGCCCTGCATCTCACATATACTTGAATATGAAACTAAATCTTATGAACAATGAAGAGTTAACCCAGGGCGGCCCTGCCGATTGAAATTAAATCAAAACTGCTCTTGACACTCCAACTTCAATTCCTCATATTTCTGTCATGACAGAAATTACTGATATTGTAAAACTTCCGGAAGCCGTGGAGCGCTTCGTTCTGCATTGGGGGGATTTAGGCGGAACCTGGGGTGTGAATCGTACGGTCGCGCAAATTCATGCGCTGCTCTATCTCACGACCCGACCGCTCAATGCTGAAGATATCCAGATGCAACTGGGAATCGCTCGGAGTAATGTCAGCAATAGTTTGAAAGAACTTCTCGCACTGAAACTCGTGCGCCGTTTCCCTATCGCCGGAGATCGACGCGACCATTTCGTTGCAGAGACAGATGTCTGGCAAGTGGCGCGCCACATCGCAGCCGCCCGTAAAGCCAGAGAGATTGATCCGGCGCTTGCAACACTGACGGAATGTCTGGCGGCTGCGGCCGGCGACCATCAGGTCACGGACGAACAAGTTAAACGCCTCCGCGATATGCATGATTTCACCGCCACGATGGACCGTTGGTACACGAAAATGTCGTCACTCCCCTCGACCACCCTCTCCCGCCTTGTCTCCATGGGTGACGCGGTGGTGAAGGTTCTGAATTTGGGGCGCAAAGCAGAGTGAGATAAAGGAGCGGCAAAATGGTCGCCTATAGATTTGAAGACACAGACTGGGACCGCACTGCAAAAGCGGACCACAAACAAACAGAACCCCTCGGTGATATTAGATTTCGCCAACTCTTTCAGGATAAAGACTGGAACCGCTTACCCCGCCCAGTCCGGAGACGGTTCGGGCGACGTGTCGCGATTGGTGAGGCATTAGTCTATCGCGGCCAAGTCGAGTTCAACCGCGTCAATCGCTGGGGCAGGATCATAAATGCAGCCTTGAGAGTTGTCGGCGCACCCTTACCCTTAGATACACAAAACGCTGGAGCCGCGGCAGTTGTCACGGTGACCGAAGCGGCGGATGGCAGCCAAGTCTGGATGCGCCAATATGCCCGTCAGGACACCAAGCGCCCCTTCCCGCAAGTTATACAAAGCGCAAAGCATTTCACCGGCGCAACAGGCATTGAGGAACATATCGGGGCCGGCATAGGCATGAGCTTAATCCCGTTAGTTGAAGGACAAGAGCTTGTCTTTCGCGCAAAGGACATCTTTTGGGATATTGCCGGGCTAAGATTAACTCTACCCAAATGGCTAGGCCCAAAAACTCTGCGTGCCGGACATGAGGAAATCGGAAATGGCGAGTTCGTTTTCACCCTTCTGCTGGAACATAAATGGTTTGGTAAAATGGTGGATCAACGCGTCCGGTTTCAAGATGATCTGGAGGACGGCACATGACCCTCACACTTTGGATTTTCATTGCTATTCAAATGGCGATGGGCGCGCTCGACACGCTTTATCATCACGAATTTAAAGAACGTCTGGCTTGGCGGAAAAACCAAGCCGGTGAGTTGAAACTACATGCGATCCGTAACCTCGCATATGGAGTTGCTTTTACAGTTCTGGCTCTATTCCAACCCGGAGGATGGTTCGCGACAGGTTTGATTGCCCTGCTAATCGCCGAAGTTGGTGTGACTTTGAAAGACTTCGCGGAGGAAGATAAAACCCGTAAACTGCCCATCACAGAACGTCTTCTGCACACGCTTATGACAGCCAATTATGGTGTGGTTTTAGCATTGCTCATCCCCGTCCTGTTTGGGTGGGCACAAGTGACCACAAATTTGACACCTGTCTGGTATGGAGTTTGGAGTGTGTTTCTTCTGGCCGGAGCACTGGCTGTCACGATCTTTGCTCTGCGCGATGCGCATGCCGCCTATCGCTTACCACGGCTGAACCGACGTGCGCCGCGCGCGCTTTATCTCCAAGGGCCGCGTAAGACATGGCTTATCACGGGTGGGACAGGGTTTATTGGCCGCCGCTTAATTGAGGCGCTGCAAATTGGTGGCCACGACATCATTGTTTTGACCCGTAATGCGTTGACTGCAAATCTACCCGCCCCCGTCACAATCATTACGGATTTAGATCAAATTCCTGCTGAGCGCCGCATTGACATTGTCGTCAATTTTGCCGGCGAAGCCTTGGCGCAAGGGTTTTGGACCCACGCCAAGAAAGCCGAATTTCTCAGGAGTCGGATAGAGACCACCCGCGCATTGGGCCGTCTATTTAATCGCCTTCATCACCGCCCTGATACGATCATCAATGGC
>CAYZGF010000029.1:0-15349 GCA_964477595.1 uncultured Algimonas sp. | reverse complement strand
CCTGACGGTGAAAATAGTAAATTACCCATGAGAATCTCTCCCTCTCGTTGTTTAACGATATGAGAGTGACGTATTCTTACGAAATTGCAAGGGAAATCGGCGATTAAGCGTTGGGAGTTGATCCATATGCATTCGGCCCCGGCTGTGATTTTGCCAGTGCAAGCCAAAGCGAAAAGGCCCCAATAAGACCGCACATAGATCCGTAAAGCCAACCACTTCCCTCCGCCAGACGCTCTTGATACTGCGTTTGAAGTCGCTCTGCGAGGTCAGGTGGCGGCGGATTATCGCGCCCATATTCCGCAAATCCAGAGAAATATTCCGCGCCGCCAAAACTCATCATAACGATGATTGCGATCGCGATCAGGCCCACAATAAAGGCTGTTACCGGCCAAAAAGACCGTCCCATATCGTGCAGCCGCTTGCCATAGACACAATACGTCATGTGAAGGACGATAAAGGGAAAAGGCAGTGACAGCCAAAATGCGGCCATGGACGCGCCGAGAGATTTTAAGGTCAGATTGAATAAAACTGTAATGATGCAAAACAGGACCAATCCAATCAGGTAATCCCGGCGTCCGATACGCCCGGATGGAGAGAAGAGAAGTTTGAAAAGATTAGGCATGGCGGACATTTAGCGTGCCAGAGCGTTGGCGCAAGGTCAGAGGCCGAAATGCCGCGCATTAAGTATTATTGGCCTCATCTTGCGTGGCATTTAAGGTTTCTTTCAGAAGCGCACGGTGTTGATCCGCACGTTCAGCCAGCGCGGCAATATCATCCCGCATGTGGTAGGTCTCTTCCACCAGCTTATAATCAAAGGCGAGAAAATCACGCGCCAAGCGGGCTGCACGAACCGTATCAAAATCGAGCATAGTGAGCGCATTTTCACCCATCGCCAATGCCCCGCGAATAGTCTCGCGTTCTGAGAAGTCCACACCTTCGGCCAGCAAATCGAATAAATGTGTCCGCCCCCGTGCGCGCGCAATTATTTTGGCATTTGGAAAAGCGTGTTTAATCGCCTTTACAGCAATGGTCACTGCGGGACGATCATCCATAGCCACCACGATAACCTTTGCTTCATCGGCGCCTGCGATCCGCAAAAGATCCATATCCGTCGCGTCGCCATAGTAAACGCGGTGGCCGAATTGTTTTAAAAATTCAATATGGTCACCATCACTGTCGATAATGGTTGTGCCGATATTTTGCGTTTGAAGCAGGCGTCCAATGACTTGCCCAACGCGGCCATAGCCCAGAATCAAAACCGGATTATGTTCATTATGAGGGGCCTCACCCGTCTTGGCCGCAGCCTTCAAACGGGGAGAGATCAACTTGTCATAGGCCAAAATCAGCAAAGGCGTCAGTGCCATTGAGAGTGCAATGACGGCGTTTAGGAACCCTGCGGTGGAGGATTTGATCGCGCCTTCCGTCAATGCAAATTGGAAAAGGACAAAGCCAAACTCGCCAGCCTGACAAAGTAATGTCGCAAATAATATGCGCGGGGAAATGTCCAATTTGAATATCGTGCCTATGACAAACAGGACGGCGAATTTCAGCAGAAGAAGACCCGTTACGACACTGAGAATTTGAAGCGGATATTGCGAAAGCACGTTAAAGTTCAAACTCATGCCAACACTGATGAAGAATAAGCCGAGCAATAACGCTTTAAAGGGTTCAATATCGGACTCCAATTGATGACGATATTCACTATCCGCCAACACGACACCCGCGATGAACGCGCCCAACGCAGCCGACAAGCCCAGCCAATTCATCAAAAGCGCTGCGCCGATTACGAGCAAGAGCGCAATCGCCGTGAAGGTTTCGCGGACATTTGAGCGCGCGATAATTCGAAAAACCGGACGTAGGAGAAGCCGCCCGGCCAAGACCATACCGCCGAAAACACCGAAGATAGCGCACGCTAGCCAAATGCCTTGGGGACTAGCCATAGCTGCGCCATGACCGTCGCTTTCTCCGTGAGACGCCCCATGAGACAGCTCATGCGCGGCATCTTTCACAACATCTGCGCCCTCACCTGCCATACCCCCTAAGAAAGGCAGAGACGCAATCATGGCGATAACGATGACATCTTGGAACAAGAGAACCGCAAAGCCTGACTGACCTTCAGGATGCCCCATCATAGATCTGTCTTGCATGATTTGAAGAGCAATCGCCGTGGAGGATAAGGCCAAGGCCATGCCGACAACAATTGACTCTGAGATACCCAATCCAAGGAAAGACGCGGCCAAAGAGATTAATATGGCTGTAATCAAGACCTGGAGCCCGCCTAACCCCAATAGTTTGGCCCGCATGTCCCACAGCGCTTTTGGTTGCAGTTCCAGTCCGATCAGAAACAACATCATTACAACGCCAAATTCGGCAAAATGAAGAATGGTTTCCGGCTCAGTAATCAACCCCAAAACATGTGGGCCGATCAACACACCGGCAATCAAGTAACCGATGACAGAGCCAAGTCCGGACAGCTTTGAAAGCGGCACCAAAACACAGGCCGCAGCCAGAAAAATAAATACGGAAAAAAGAAGTTCAGTGCCCATTAAGACGCTCTCAAAAATTTAGCGTTGGACACCCTACTCAACTGCTATCTAAAGAAGGTCAATCAAATCGCCCAAAATCTTTGTTTCATCTCTCAGGGCTGCCGTTATTTCGGCCTGCTCCTCATCCTCCCCCCAAAGCTCGATTTGATAGTCTGCATCGATACGGGAAATCTCAAATGCTTTTTCGGCACTCAGCGCGGTCTTCATAACGGCCATGGCGAGAACGACAGAACCGTAGACAGCCACAAGATGGACAAAGAGTGTAAGCTGCAAATTATTGAGAGAAGTTGAGAATGTTTCGACTCGAGCCAAGCTCTCGGCAGGCTGTTCTATAGCCTCCAGAGTTTCGGTCGATTTCAAATCGACGCCCTGTTCAGACGCCCAGATTTGCCATTTATCCCAAGCTGCGGATTGACGTTCTTTCAAAATTCTTGGCTGCGGTGCACGATAACAAACCAAATCCGTTTCTGCATAGCGCCGCGCTTCCGCGATCAAATCATTCCGACGTTCCGGTGTCTGCTCAATCGCAACATTGGCTAAGCGCGTTACGGGCATCAAAGACGGATTGATCGTCTCGGTCTGTGCTTCCCATTCCCCCGCAATAATCTCTGCAAGGGCTTTAGACGGGACCGTTAGCTTGATTTTGCCGGGTGTGCGAAGCTGCATACCATCCAGAAGAACACGCCAATCATGACCCGTCCCATCGACAGTCACGGAGGTGTAGAAGCGTTTGCTCAATCGCTTTGAACTCACTTCAACTCTTCCCAATCAACGGCGTCATTTTTTTGATTAAAGCCCAGCGTTTTAAACGCTGTCGTCATATGTTCAGGCATCTCTGCGACGATTTTCAAGGATGGCTTGCCCTCGCGTGGAAGCTCCAGCGAACGCGCATGGAGATGCAACGTGTTTTCCAATGTATTCGGCAGTGGACGATCCGTCATATATTTTGGATCCCCCGCAATCGGCGCGCCGAGGAGCTGCATATGCAGCCTTAATTGATGCGTTCGCCCTGTCAGCGGCATCATTGATACCCAGGCCGCTTTTTGCCCTGCTTGACTGCGCACATCATAAAGCGTGCGTGCATGTTTACCGCCGTCATGACCATGACGCACGGCCATCATGACTTCTTTGCCTTCATTGATATTACCAAAGCGGTTATCCAACCGTCCCTTGGCCATATAGCCTTTAATCTCGCCGGAGATTGGGCGCGGCACACCATTGGTGATGCCCCAATAGATTTTCTCGGCACGACGACTTTGAAAGGCGCGACCCGCCCATTTGGCAGACGCCGCAGTCTTTGCAATCAGCAAGACTCCGGATGTATCGCGGTCAAGGCGGTGCACCAACCGACAGCCTTCTCCCAATGCTGGCAACATACCGTCGATATGACGCGTCGTTTTCGTACCACCCTGCACGGCAATCCCGGCAGGCTTATTAATCGCAATCAGGTCGTCATCCTCATAGATTACAAGCGATCGGATAAATTCTGCATCCGCTTCGGGAACTGGTTTGGGACCGGACATATCAGATGGGTCAGGCAGGGGTGGAACGCGTACAATCTGTCCGCCCTCTATCCGCGCATTGCCTTTGGCTCGTTTCCCATCCAACCGGATTTCACCCTTACGTAATAGCTTTTCGACTTTACCATGCGGAATATGCGGAAATTGACGTTTGAACCAGCGGTCCAGTCTTTGCCCCGCATCATGATTCGGGATCGTTAGTTTTTGTACGCCGCTCATGTCGTGCCCCGCATAATAAAGAGCCCTAGTGCAACAGCCGCGATCGAGAGAATGACAGACGCTCCGACATACCCGAAAAATAGTCCATATGACTTCGTTTCCAGCAGACGTAACGCATCGAGGGAAAAAGCTGAGAAGGTTGTGAAGCCACCCAATACGCCCACGCCGGCAAACAGGCGTATGGTGTTTCCGCCTTCCGGCATGTCTCGTACCATCCAGCCAATCAGCAAGCCCATAAGTAAGCCCCCAATCACATTCGCCAGCAATGTCCCGATAGGAAATCCCGGACCAAACATGCGCAGCATGGCCAAGCTGAGGCCATGTCTGGCGCTTGCCCCTATGGCCCCGCCTAATGCAACTGTTAGAAAACCACTCATGCGCGCCTCCTATAGGCGAGCCAGCAATAGGCCAACAAAAAAGCGGGGCTCGAAAGCCCCGCTTAACAGTTCGATTTGTGTCACTTTACGGCTGACACACATACATGTAGTTGCCGCATCGTTTCATAAAGTGGACATCCGTTCCATTTGCAGAACGCACTTTAAAAGCCTCAAGATGAGTTGGGTCCGTCACATTCAAGGTTGAATATTGTAGCGCATGTTGCGCACCAAATCCCAGCAAGCCTGATGTCCCATTGGCCAAGGTATCATCGCTGAACATGGAGGCGTCCATATCCGCAAAAGCACCGTAGCCAAGTGATCTCGCCATAAGGTCCAAGAAGGATTTATCCCGTGGACTTGTACGATACTTCACTTGCAAACGACGGAAAAACTCATCCGACGTATATGTCAGTGAATTGCCAAATTGTGGGTTTGACCCAAGATAGGTAACGTTTTTCGGGGTCATCCCGCCCACATCAAACAGTACATTTGCCGACGGGCCGCAAATGCGTCCGGCAATTGACGGAGCGTTCATCTTCGCCGTTGTTCGTCCCGATGTTGTATTACCTACAGACACCTTGGGTGCAGTTGCCGTGACGGTGGTCCCGGCAGCTGTCCGTGAGGAACTGGTGTCCGCGTCTGTTGTACGTTTCGCATTTTCAGCATTTGCTGCATTTGACGTGTTCGCAGCATTTGCTCCCGCTACACCAACATTTGAATTCGCATTTGATGACGTTGTTGCCGTCGTCATGCCATCAGGCTCAGGTGGACAAGATCCGTCATCCGTAGCTTCTGACCCGTCCCAACACTGGTTATTTACAAATGGAGCCGGCTGCACCGGGCATGCAGCTTGCGAGGTTGCAAAACTCTCATCCCAACATGTGATCTTTGCCGGACAGGCCGCCTCACTTTCGGCCTGCGTGTCATTCCAGCAGGTAACCATCGCGGCGGGCGCTGCGGTCTCTGTGGTTGTTGCCGCAGCCGGTGATTTGACGTCTTTGTCACCGCCCGCACAAGCTTTGAATAAGAACATCGCGGCCAGCAACGCAATTAGCCCCATGAGAAGCCATTTCAGCCAGCCCCAGATGCCTGCTCCGCCGCCTGCGGATGCCGCGGCAGGTGCAGCAGCAGCCGCTGCGGGAGCTGTTGTAACAGGTGCAACAGCAGCCGCTTCAATAGGCGCAGCCACCACCGGCTCTGCTTTGGGTGTCGCGGCCATGGCTGCGGCCCCGGCGAGGGCGGCTGTCCCCGCAGCAGCTGTAGCAATGGGCGCAGCTGATTTTGGTGCAGCCGCAGCCACAGCGCGTTTACGTGTGCCGAGTAGATAAGCAGCGCCAGCGGCAGCCGCCGCGGCAGACCCATATCCAACCGAACGGGCGATTTCTTTATTGTTACCGGCACGAAGAATGAAGCCGTCTTTATCGTCAGCCCCTTTTCCGTAGACATACCGGTTTTCCAGCTTCATATTTTTTTCAACGGACGCCATACCTTTGTCGCGAACGGCCGCCGTTGGATATCCTTCTGATATCAGTGCAATTTTACCGTTTTCAAAATAAGTGAAGTAATGTTCGCCGTCTTCACCCTTAAAGGTTTCGAAGCCGTCTTCCTTACCCTCGGTCGCTTTCTTATAAAATGCGAGAGGTTGGTAGTTTTGTTCGACATTTCCTGACTTTACCTTACGGCCCGCATAAAGAATGGCCGCGCCGGCTGCTGCGGCTGCCGCTGTCGCATAAGGAACAGATCTCGCAATTTCCTTGTTATTGCCTGCGCGCAGCCCGAAGCCCGGTTTGCCATCCGCGCCCGTGCCTTGCACATAGCGTTTCTCAAGACTGATGTTTTTCTCGACAGAGGCAACGCCAACATCCCGTGCGGCCTGGGTTGGGTAACCTTCCGAGATGAGCGCGATTTTACCGCCTTCTCTATAGACGAAATAATGTTCGCCATCGGAGCCTTCGAAGGTCTCAATTCCATCTTGTTTTCCGGATGTGTGTTTCTTGTAAAAGGCCAGCGGCATGTAGTTTTGCTCTACATTCGCAGAGCGAGCTTTGGCTTTTTCGCCGCGCAATTTTGCAGCCCCCTGAAGGGCTTTGGCTTCGGAACTATACCAACGCGATGTCGCGATCTCTTGTTTATTCGCGGCATTGATATCGAAATAGTGTTTTCCGTTTTTATGTTTATGATGCTGATAGGCAGTCTTCAGCTTCATATTTTTCTTAACAGACGCGATGCCATTATCTCGGCCTGCTTTTGATGTGTAACTTTCAGAAATCAGAACGATTTTTCCATCTTCGTTATAATGGAAATAATATGCGCCGTTTTTCTCAAAGCTGTTAAAGCCTTCAGCCTTTCCACCATTCGTCTTGTAGAAAGAGAGCGGTCGATAATTCTCGATGCGCTGGTCTGACGATGTGAACGCCGTTGCTGCCGTCACTGTCTTAGATACTTTAGCTTTTTTAGGCTTAGATTTTGTCGCCGCTTTTTTTGGCGACGCGGCTTTCGCTTTTGCCGGTTTTGGCGAAGCTTTTTTCGCTTTGGCTTTGCCTGTCAGGCGCCCCGATACATGTTCTGCCGCAGCCAAGCTGGCATAGTCAGGACTTATTGCGATTTCGTGTCCGTTTCCGGCTTTGAGTGCAAAGCCGTGTTTTGAGCCCCGTTTTTCAAAGTGATATCTTTTGACCAGTTTTTCATTCTTTTTTACGGACTCGATACCGTTATCCCGTCCGGCCTCGCTGCTGTAAGCTTGGCTGAGCATCGCGATATCGCCATCTATATATCGACAAAAATAGAAGTCTTTCTCTGTCTCAAATTTAGAAAATCCCGATTTTTTTGCAGTCGTATTTTCCGCATAAAATTTGACGTTTTTATATTCGTCGTTCTTCCGATCGGCCATGAGCGTCTCTCCCCTTAAAATCTCAGCAAGTGTTAGGGGGAAAGCTAACTAAAAGTAAATGAATACTCCCTGAGCGGGAATTGCAGCCGCGAAAATGCCTATTTTTGGGGGTCTCTGGCCCTTTTAGGGGTTAATTTTGCGGCGGAAGATACCGAATAGGAAGCGCACCGATTCGTCCGCTTCGATCAATTTGAACGTCCCAAACCACGTCAATGGGCTCAGACAGAAGAATTGACTCTAATTGTCTGGCAGAGCTTATCGGCGTGTCATTCACATCCAAAACAAAATCCCCGGGACGTAAGCGATTATAGTTAGCAGCAGATCCTCGGCGGACTTTTAAAACCATAACGCCTTCGAGATAGGGGTCAAATCCGAGTTCCTCACCCAGCGCGGGGCTCATATTCACAATGGTTGCACCGTTAAAGGGATGGACACCATCTAACTCACGCTCATCTCGCGCAGGGCTTTCTTGAGGGATGTCCACGCGGACCCTTGTGACGCGCTCTCGCCCGTCCCGGACATAGTCAACATCTACGGTTTCACGGGGTCTGAGCGTTGCAAGTTTGAAGCGCAATCCACTATCATCATTAATATCCGTACCATCGACCGAAAGAATGACGTCGCCCTTGTCCAAGCCGGCTTTGTCGGCTGGGCCGCCCTCTAATAATTCGTTGATTACGGCACCGCGCGCCCGGTCTAATCCAAGTGCGGCGGCCATCGTCGCATCAACGCTATTCGTACGGGCACCGATCCAAGGCCGCACAATACGACCTTCGGACAAAGCAGAATCTATCGCACGCTCAACCAGTTCAGACGGAATCGCAAAACCAATCCCGTTAGACCCGCCTGAGCGCGAAAAAATAGCCGTATTCACACCGATCAATTCTCCCTGCAAATTCACCAAAGCCCCGCCGGAATTGCCGGGATTTACCGCCGCATCCGTCTGGATAGCACTGGAAATGTCGGACACATTCGTTCGGCCCAAAGCTGAAATAATTCCGGATGTCACGGTCTGTCCCACACCAAAAGGGTTTCCGATCGCAAGAACAATATCCCCGATCTCTGGCTCGGTATCCGCGCCAACCTGCAATGTCGGCATCATCTCGCCGTTCGTGTCGATGCGCAGAACAGCCAAATCCGTTTCTTCATCCTGCGCCACGACTTCAGCTTCAAATTCGCGGCGGTCATTCAAAACCACCTTCAATTCATCCGCGCCTTTCACGACGTGGGCATTGGTGACGATGATCCCGTTACCGCGCACGATAACGCCTGAGCCCAAAGAGCTCTCAACTCTTTCACGCGGGGCGCGTTGCATCCCGAACATCTGGTCAAAAAATGAAGACCGAGTGCGGGTGCGAACGGTTCGAGAGGTGAAAATATTCACGACGGCCGGCGCCGTTTGTTTAACCACAGGCGAGTATGAAAGCTGAACTTGCGCCTGTGATGACGGCACAATGCGGGTCACATCAGCCGGAGCTTGCTCTGCAAAAGCTGTTGCGGGGCCACCTAGTAGAGCGGTGCCGAGGAGATAGGGAAGCCAATTTTTCATAGGATCGATATAAGAGCACCTGCCCTGGGGTTCAAAGGGGCAGGCGCAGAAACTTGCAAGGCTTTAATCCAAACAAGTTCGGATCGTAAAATGTCTGTCCGGGATCGGCCTATTTATCCCCGTCCAACAGACGACTTTCAGCTTCTTCCAGTGATTTTTGCGCGCTTTCGATATCCCGAAGCGCATTATTGAGATCAAAGGACAGATTTTCATTTTCGGACAGCGACTCTAGCTGACGTTTCGTCCGTTCCAGCTGTCGCTGAGCGGTCTCCAGCGGATCTGAAGACTGGAAGAATTCGAAACGTGTTCCAACGATCGTATCATCAAGTTCAAAGCCTTCAGCTAACTTACCGTCTTCACTGAACCAAGTCGATTTATCCCCATTCGTGATAATCTTTATCTGATGAGAGCCATCCTTGCTTTTCAACATCTCACGAAGTCTTTCAGGAAACTTACCGGAACTTTCTGCATCATCAGAAAAGCTGAATTCCTCATCTTCCGATGTGAAAATCTGGATGTTCTGTCCCGAAAGCTTGATCCCTTTGAGCGACTCTAACGCTTTCAGCCCCTCAAGTCCTTCTAAACCTTCAAGCGATTTTAACGCAGCCAAACCCTCTAAGCCCTCAAGTTTTTTAAGACTGGAAAGTCCTTTCAAACCTTTTAGGCTTTCAACATCGATATTTGGCAAATCAATAACCTGCCCATCATCATAGGTCATTTGATATGTGCCATCATCCTTTTGGACGAGATCGACTTCTTTTCGCTTTCCACCTTCAAGAATGCGGTAAGCTTTCTTCACGCCATCTTCCGTGACGATTTCATAACTTTGACCCTTTTTACCATCAAAATTCGACATGAATTTATAGCGAGTTTCAAAATGCGATTCTGTATCATGATCAGACGAGTCTGAGGCGATACTCAGCGGGGCGCTCGCCAACGCAATCACACCCATGGCACTGAGTGCGAGCGCGCGGCTTCCCCATGTCGCGGGCCTGGCACGGCCCAATGTTTCCAAACGATCTGCCACCGGATGGGCCATGCCCAAGGTCAGGGGATTTGACACCCCAAGGTTAAGTAGCTTTTTCATTTCAGTCTCCTTTTGAAATCTCAGATTCTGCCTCGGTCAATGACAGGGCCAGATGTGAATGTGACTTTGAAATCGCGCTTTCTTGCCGAACCGCTTTCACCAATGTCTCTGCATATGAGTGGGTTGTTTCTCCGCCCGTTACTTTGATGACATAGGCATCACACGCGGCCTCTTGATCACCGCGTAATTTATGGGATGCGTAGTGAACCAGCGGATTTGGCCAATTGACCGCGCGAAAAATAAGCGTTGCCAATGCCACCCAAAGGTCACATCTTTTTATATGCGCAAACTCATGAACAAGTGCGAAGTGCCTTTGCTGAAGATCGAATATTGTCTCAAAATTATGAGGTAAAATGACCAGAGGCCTCACAACGCCTGTCACGAGCGGGCCTAAACCTTCTGAAGACACGCGCACTCTCGGACTCTTGCGTAGACCAACGCGTTCCGCCGCATGGCTTATTTCACTCAGAAGATCGTGACTCGGCTCTTCGCTCTGCGCCCGTAAATGCGCCTTAAATCCGGCTTGTTGATAGAGCTGATAAGCCAACCAAAGCGCAGCCTCGCCTAACCAAAGGGCTATAATAATTAACACCCAAGGGACTGTCGGCCCAGTTGCGATCTCAGGCGTATCTAAAAGGCGAGTTACCTCTATAGGGGCAGTGGTAACTTCCGGCAAAAATTCAATGCTGGGTACTGACTCCGCTGCAGGTTGAAGACGGCTAGGCAACCAGCCTTGTGGAATAGATAATCCCGGTAGCAACAACCTTATCAGGGGCAAACTCCATAAAGCGTAGGCCGCATTTGCGCCAAACATGCGGGCAAAGGGACGACGGATAAGCAAGATCAAAACGATCAACAGACTCACGACCAGTCCGGTTTGAACCACCCAGCTTTGAAACGCGTCCAGCGTCATTTTTTGAGAGACTCTAAAAGCGCTTCAATCTCAGCAATGTCAGACTCAGAGAGCCCGTCACCTTCCGCAAGATGCGCGACTAAGGGTGCGGCGCGTCCGCCAAATAAACGAGCGGCGAAATTACGTGTAGCGGGACCGACATAGGCATCCCGCGACACCGCCGGTGTGTAAAGGAAGCGCCTTCCATCAGGCTCAGTCGTCAAAGCCCCCTTATCGACCAATCGCGATAAAAGCGTTTTGATCGTGCGGGCGGACCAATCTTTTTTGGTCTCCAAGCGCAACACGACTTCGGCAGAGCCCAGCGGGGACTCCCGCCAGAGCACGTCCATGACGTCGAGTTCAGATTGACTGATTTTAAGTTTCACATTAACCGCCTTTGATTACAGGCGTAGTCCTACGTTCGACCACACGTGTAGTCAAATGAAAAAATGGAAAACTTGGCAAAGCGTTAGTGGAATTGAAACTCGGCTAATTATTGAGGGAAGCCGCGTGAGGCATACCGTTAAAAATTGGGTCAAGATAAGTCGCCCGCTGGCCACCTTCCCAGTTCGAAACATTTTTCACGCAAAATCGGACAATTTCAGGGGTTTGACCACGGCGGGCGCGTTGCGCTTCTGCACGTTCAAAGGCTTGGATTTCCGAGAGCGTAGACGCTCGCCCGTTCGCGCAAGCCGCAATCACATCATTCGGCGTTGTGTTGGGAACTTGTGTAAATTCTGCGCGGTTATAGGCGCGGTAATTCACGCTAACATAGTTACCGGACAGATATTTCACGAAGACCATACGGCGGTATTGCGGATTATCGCTAGGACCCGTTTCGATCAGTAATGTCGGGCTGACATCTGCAGATTGAGCTGACGCCGGGGTAATCGCAAATGACATCAAGGAAAAGGGTATCAAGGCTGCAACTAAAGACTTCATAGGGCACTCCCACATAGGTTACTCGCTCAATCTTAAGCAAGATTGAGGCCGAATGCAGGCAGAGTTATCTTAATTTGCATTAACCCAAGCTGAAAACTGATTTCACATGCGTCAACTTTACCCGATTGACGGACTTGTATTTGTTACAGCCACCGAGAGAAGGAAGCCATGGCCCCTCCCTACCGTCATCGTCCTAGCCCCGCCCTTCGCACCAAAGGTCGCGCGACCCAGAACATGATGGAAAATCTCAGCCTCGACTTTGATAGCACTGATGCATCAGAAACTGATGAAGATGAGATTGAAATTCGAAATCGCTGGCGGAGGCTTGTCGATCATGATCTTCCCAAAGCCGCTGACATACATCGGGATTGGCCTGTCTATTTGAACCACTGTTTTGCGCGGATTCTACTGGACAATGCCGTCGGCCAATATTGGCGGGATGTAATTGAAGCGCCGGCATGGAAAAATACACCCCTCCCCGTATTGCAAACGGCGATTGATTTGGGCGAGTCGATCTTGTCCGGCGATGCGGATATTTGGGCCTTAAATGATGCCAGTTTAAAAATGCGCGGGAAAGCCCCGCGCGGTAGGAAAGCCGCCATTCGCCGCCGTCGCAGATATCCTACGACACGGCGAAGAGCGCGTTAATGCTTATCTGATTTTCACGGATGACATGAACGCCGAGGACTTTTGCACGACGCCGGGTTTTCCATAGACATTAATCGATCCCATACCGGCAGCATTCGCATCTACACGCTCAGACGCATAGACCGTAGCTTCGCCCATTCCGGCGAGGTCGACTTCAACATCTTCACATTTTAGATCGCGTGCATCGAGTTCGCCGATGCCTGCCATACTGACTTCGAGGTCTTTACAAGAGCCACTCAGTTCAAGCTCTCCAACACCTGCAAAGCTAACTTCGAAGCTCTTAGAGTCGATATCAGTCACCTCACCTGTCGCGACGCCCGCAATTTCGATTTCGTTCAAACTTGGCAGTGTGACAACAGCATTCACCCCGTTTCTGTTCTGGTTTTTACGGGTCTCGTCCTTTTGTCCTAAGACGAGTGTTCCGTCTTCGACATAGACATCGATTTTGGCCATTTCTTTTTTGCTGCCAGATGTCTCAACCGAAAAATCTTCGCCGACTTGAATGTCCAAATGATAGACGCCTGTGACCGTAATGCTGTCAAACCCCGAGAGGTCGTAGCTTTCTTCGACCTCTATTTTGACTTTCTCATCGTGTGCTGACGCGGTTTGTGCGGATAGAAGAAGCGCCATGGCACTGGCGGCTCCCAAAACTGTTTTCATCATAATGATCTCCTTTGATAGGAACTCATTACCGATTACGACACCTGTCGTCAATAATTATTATCGAAAAACGATATATACCATTCGAACGACACGCTGGCAAAGCCAGCGTTAGTGAGAATGCTAGGACATTGACAGACGCCCTCTTACCCCGCGTCAAACGCCGCCACGGCCGCAGCATCACGGGCCGTAATATCGCCCTCACCCCCTTCACCACTGGGTTGGAAATAACGCCAGCTGCGCTCGCATTTTTTCCAATCTGATGCGCATTTCAAATCCGTGACGAGCAGATCATCGCTCGCGACTGAGAGCTGACATTTCGACACAATGAGATAGTCCGCGAGAACGTCTGATGGATTTGAAGGATCGGCGTAATCCGTGGCATCCGTCAGCCCCAGAACGTCCATTTCTTCTGTGAGACGGTTTTTCCCGGCACGCACGCTAGCTTCCAGTGACGATTTAATCGCGCCCTCTTTACGTAGAGCTTCGATCGCATCGAAAGCTTCATCCCGGAAGGTTTGAACACCTGTCATAGCTTTCGCAATTTCAGCATTTTTCCAGTCCGCAGGGGCCGTTCGGAAGACTTCCAAGTGCACAGATCCGTCTTCACTCGGGAAGCGGGCTTGCCAAACTTCTTCCATGGTGAAGCACATGATCGGCGCGAGCCATGTTGTCAGGCGCAGGAAAATCTCGTTCATGACTGTGCGACAGGCGCGGCGGCGTGTCGAGTTCAGCGGATCACAATATAGCGCGTCTTTTCGAATATCGAAATAGAAGCTGGAGAGATCGCCCGTACAGAAATTGAACAGCGTCGAGAAAATCTTGCGGTGGTCATGATCGGCCACGGCGGCAGTATGCATATCCGTCAGCTCTGACAGACGGTGCAGCACCCATTTTTCAAGGGCCGGCATATCTTCATATGACACAGCTTCATCGGCAGAATATCCGTCCAGAGCACCGATCATATAGCGGAGCGTATTGCGGAGTTTTCTGTAAGCATCGACATTGGTTTGGATGATTTCTTTGCCGATCTTTAGATCATTCGTCGTGTCAGAAGACGCGACCCATAACCGGATGATTTCGACGCCATATTGTTTGGCGAGGTCGAGCGGGCTCATCGTATTGCCGAGAGATTTGGACATTTTCAGCCCCTTTTCGTCGACCACAAACCCGTCTGTCATGACGCCTTTATAAGGTGCTTCACCGTAGACGGCACAGCTCTCAAGGAGGCTCGATTGGAACCAACCGCGATGTTGGTCAGAACCTTCGAGGTAGAGATCCGCGCGGTCCGGCAGATCAGGACGCGCTTTCAAACAAAACGCATGGGTACAGCCGGAATCAAACCACACATCAAGGATATCTGTGACCTTCTCCCACTCGCTCGCATCTTCGCCCAAGAACTCTTCCGCAGGTGTATCAAACCAGCCATCGACTCCGTCTTTGCGAACAGCGGCGAGGATACGCGCGTCAATCGCATCGGCGTCGTCACGTTCGGTGTGAAGCGTTCCGTCCTTATGGACCATTAGCGTGATCGGCACACCCCAAGCCCTCTGGCGAGAGATCAACCAATCCGGACGATCCGCGACCATTGTGGAGAGGCGATTTTTTGCGCGCGGCGGCCAGAACTGCGTCTGGTCAATCGCGGCCATCGCTTTATCGCGCAGACCTTCTTTAGACATAGAGATGAACCATTGCGGCGTGGCGCGGCGAATAACGGGGGCTTTAGACCGCCAACTATGGGCGTCGCGGAGAGTCAGGATTCCGCGTGCAAGCAAATTCCCGCACTCGACCAACGCCTTGAGAACTTCGCCATTCGCTTTACCATCCTGCCCGCGTTTTTTGCCGGAGGTGCGAATGACATCCAAACCTTGGAAGCGCGTCGGCATCACATCAGTATAGCAACCCTTATCATCCATTGTCATCGGGACGACGGGATCGATGCCAAGGGATTCCAATTTTGTCTGATTGGACACCCAAACATTATAATCATCCTCACCATGGCTTGGCGCGGTATGGACA
>CAYZGF010000028.1:8759-15425 GCA_964477595.1 uncultured Algimonas sp. | reverse complement strand
AAATTATTGAACCCCCTGAAGCTGACAAACGCGACCGCTTGACGCTGGTCTATGGATTGTCAGATGACTTCGGCGTTGAAAAACTCCAACTCGAAATGACTTTGCTCACGGATGAAACTCTCGCGGAAACAGCCTTTAACGGCACAACCGTGCTTGCGGATATCCCCCTGCCCTCATCCGCTCAAACCTCCATTGATAGCGCAAAAGCCGCATTGGACCTGTCCAAGACGCGCTATGCAGGACGGAAAGTCATTGGCCGCTTAGTCGCCACGGACGGGGCAGAGCAAATGGGTATTTCAGAGCCCGCTTGGTTTACCGTTCCGGATAAGATTTTTGTCGAACCTCTCGCCAAGGCCGTTGCCGAACAACGTATGCTCGTCATGACAGGTTTGGACGAGACCTATGCCCCTACACCAAAACCGGAATGGAAACCCAGCGACGGCTTTTGGAATGAATATGAGCCGCGCCTGCATTGGGACCGAGCACCAGCCCCGATTCAACGCGCCACCTTACTGATAGAAGCCGTAACCGATGAGCCAGCAGGCTTATTTAAAGACCCGGCCGTCTATATGGGGCTGCGCCACGCCCGCTCTCAAATGCGTCATGCCGAAAGCATTGCAGAACTAAAAGGCCTTCCAGAAGACCTTTGGCGAATTGCCCTTCGGGCTGAATTTGGCGTTTTGGGATCCGCCTTGGAAGAAATGCGAGAGGCCGAAGCCGCGCTGCGTGAGGGTATCGCCCGCCGCGCCTCCAAGCGTGAAATCGACACATTATTCGAGCGCTACAACCTCGCTGTCGATGCCTATACCGAAGAACTGCGCCGCAAAGCGCAGGAAGAAGGCAACATCCGGCAAGGTCAAGATGGCGGTGGCGGTCAGAATATGGGTGGGCTCGACGAAATCCAAGAACTCCTCAAAGCGATCGAAGAGGCCAATGCGGCCGGTGATACGGAAGGCGCACGAAAAGCGCTCGCCCGCTTGGCAGAGGTTTTGGAAAATATGCAAATTCAACTCTCACAAGGCACTGGCGGAGGCGGTGACGGCGGACCCTCCGGCGGCGATATGTCAGAGGAAGAAAAGAAGCAGTTAGAAGACCTCGCCGATCTGACAGGCAAACAACGCGACCTTCAGGACGAAACGGAACAGGCTGAACGAAATGATCAAGCGCAGGAAGAACTCGACCCGCAGGAATTAGCCCGCCGTCAGGCCGAACTCCGCGACCTCTTAGAAAATCTCGGCGACACGCTTCCCGCGGAAGGTGAAGGCGACGAGGGACAAGGCGAATCCGGTGAGGGTGAACAAGCCGGTCAAAATAACGGCGAGACGGGTGAAGGCGCAGGTGCAGGAGAATCAGAAGCCCAAAACCGTTCAGGTGAAGGCTCCAGCGCGGGAACAGAACCCGGGGATCGTGGCGCGGGCGGTACTGGCGAACTCCAGGAACAATTTGCTGAAGGTATCGGCGCAGCGGAAGAGGCCATGAGACTCAGTGAAGAAGCGCTGCAACAGGGCAATCTCGCGGGTGCCGGACAGGCCCAAGAAGACGCCATCCGCGCCCTTCGCGAAGCGGGTGAAGCGCTTGCGGAAGCTGTATCCCAACAAGGCAATGAAGACGGACAGGACGGAGACGATCCATTGGGTCGGAGTGATGACGGATTTGATAGCGGAAATGACACAGCCGATATTGATGACCGGGATAATGCGACCCGCTCTCGCGAACTTCTGGAAGAATTACGTCGCCGTGCTGCGGAGCAACAACGTGAAGCTGAAGAACGGCAATATCTGGAACGGCTCTTGGAGCGCTTCTAGCGGAAACTTACTCTTCCGGCGCAAAGCGGTACCGTAATTCGACACCATCAATTGGGGGGGCCGGATAATCCGTTTCAATATTGACGCTATTCCCCGCGCCAATCGTTCCGGCTTCAACAAACCAATCTGCGAGAGCTTCTCCGGATCGGTTTTCCAGGCGAAATTGAATCAAGGGCGCAGAAATTGTCTTGGACGTTAAATTAACCACCTCGCCCGAAACACGTAAAACATCTTCGCCGTCCACCACCAAACGCTGACTGCTCAAGCCACGAATATCCAAGCCATTCGCTTTTATATTTAGACCAAAGGCTTGATAGATCGTCGCTGAAGCCGGAAAGGCTTCAACAACGGTCTGTCGTTTCACAAAAGCTAAAACAGCTGCGATTAAGAGCAGCAGAAGCGGTACAGCCCATATCACCCTGATAGCGCGCATACGCTTGGCCAGTTTTTCTGCGTCTGCCTTGTCTCGCAGCAGAGTGTGCGCCCCTATTGTTGCTGGCGAGGTTGCGTCAGGCACAAAGGGAAGGTCAGGCTGCGGATCGGGTTCCGGTGTGATTAGAACCGTCTGGTTATCTTCCAAAGCCAAAGCATCCGGATCAACACCTTCGACAAACCAGACCGTTTCGCACCGCGCACACCGGACAGACCGCCCATTTGGGCCAATCGTACCATCTTTTGCCATATAATTTGTGGAACATTCGGGACAGGTCAGTATCATAAGAGGTCTAACAGCTTCCGAGTCAGTAAAAGGTTACAAATAGACCGTGCCACAACAGGCCCAAATGTCCAGTTTGCCGGACCTCGTTAATTTCGAACGGGTGGCACTCCGCTATGGTCGGGGTCCTGAAGTCCTGACCGATGCAACGCTCGATTTGCCGCAGGGAAGCTTTACGTTTTTGACAGGACCCTCCGGTGCCGGGAAATCGACGCTTCTCAAACTCTGCTACCTCTCGCTCATTCCGTCGCGGGGGCTAATCCGCATGTTTGGACGAGACAGCGCCTTGCTGTCCAATGCCGAACGCCAAGCGATTAAGCGGCGTATCGGCGTTGTGTTGCAGGACTTCCATCTCATCGAACATCTTTCGGTCTATGAGAATGTCGCCTTGCCCTTGCGCGTCTCCGGGCAATCACGCGCCACGTATAATGATGATGTCGTAGAGTTGCTGCAATGGGTTGGCCTGGGACACCGCATGCAGGCCTATCCACCGACCCTGTCAGGCGGCGAGAAACAAAGATGCGCGATTGCACGCGCGGTCATCGCCAAGCCTGATCTTCTGATTGCCGATGAGCCGACGGGAAATGTTGACCCGGTGATTGGACGACGGCTTTTGCGCTTATTCTCGGAAATGAACCGTATGGGCACAACAATCCTCATTGCGACCCATGACACGCACCTCATTGATGAGTTGGACGCACGGGTTTTACGCATTGAAGAGGGCCGTGTTTTTAAGGGGAAACCCGAATGAGCGCCGCTCCTGAAGATGCGCCGCTCCTGCCCGGAAAGCTCCGCAATGCCCGCGCATTATGGGTGGTCTTGATCATCATGGCCTTATTGGCCGGTTGCGCGCTTCTCTTCGCACGCGGCTCTCTCAGGCTGTCCGGAGACTGGCAATCCCAACTCACGGACACCCTCACCGTCCAAGTCATGTTAGACAGCTCTGACATCTGGGATGAACAGACATCTTTGGCCCGCACGACGCTCAGTACCGTTTTTCCGGGCGCTGATATAGCGGTGGTCCCACAATCTGAAGCTAAAGAACTGCTAAGGCCTTGGCTTGGCAATGCGACATTACCAGATAGTTTGCCGGTACCGGGACTCGTGAACATCACGGGTGAAAATCTTTCCGTCCCTGACGCTCAAACGGCATTGGACGCAGCCGGCCTTTCAACAAATATTGATGATAACTCGCGCTATGCGGATGAGCTCAGCGGAACGGCGCGGCGTTTGGTCAGTGTCGGTTTAGGTACGCTCATATTGATTTTGTTGGCCGGATTATGCGTCAACATATTTGCGACCCGTGCGGGTATGACGGCGCAAAAGGAAATCATCCGCGTACTGGTTCAAGTCGGGGCGAGTGACAGATTCATCGCCAAGCTGTTTATTCGTCAGGCTTTCAGACGGGGCGCAGTTGGCGCGCTCGTTGGTTTGGGCTTGGCTGCAATATTATGGCTGTGCCTCTCCATTTTCGGAGATTGGGGCGGCTTGGGATGGACAGGTCCGGGTTCCAGCGTCATTGATATGTTTTGGTTGATCGGATTGGGCATTGTCTTTGCCATCATTTGTGCAGCGGCTGCAGGCCTGACAGCAACCCGGCAGCTGGCTTTCGAGCGTAAACGGCTGTGAAAGATCGGGGCGAAAAACCGCAATCAAAACGTCGGGGATGGGCGCGCTTTCTGACCTTCCTCATCGTGGGAACGCTCTCCATCCTGCTGGGTGGCTTCATCGCTTTTGCCCAATATGTGGATCGGATCAGTCCACCTAAAACTGTCAGTGCAGCGGACGGGATTGTCGTTTGGACGGGCAAGGGCGGCGGACGATTGCAGGCGGGTGTTGATTTGCTGCAATCAAAGAAAGGCGAACGACTCCTCATTTCCGGCGTACATGAGAATAATGGTGCCACGCAAATATCAGAGGTGACTGGCTTGTCTCCTGAGTTGGCAGAGTGCTGTCTGGATCTGGATTATGCCGCAAAAGACACAATCGGCAATGCCCGAGAAACGGCCAGTTGGGCCTTGGCATTGGATTATGACCACATCATTTTGGTGACATCCGCTTATCACATGCCGCGTGCGGAAGTCGAAATCGCAGCCGTGGCTGGCCGTATTCGCATTACGCCTTATCCCGTAGAGCGCGCAGACACACGAAAATGGTATAAGTCCGCGGACCGGGCGGAACGATTAATTCAGGAATACTCTAAGCTTTTACTGGCTTATGCGCGGGGTCGGGACGGCAAGGTTGAGCCGCCCGAACTGGATGAAGTCCCGGAAAACTAATCCGGATCAGAATCCAATATCCGGCGGCGAATATCGCGGGTCTTGGCGAAACTATCCAATAAGGTGTCGCCGTCATCCCAACGGATTGCGCGTTTCAATGCAGTCAAATCCTCAATAAAGCGATCCACCACTTCCAATGTGGCGGTTTTATTGGTCAGGAAAACATCCCGCCACATAACAGGATCAGACGCGGCAATACGGGTGAAGTCACGGAAGCCACCTGCTGAGAATTTGACGACTTCCTTGCGGGTCACAGTTTCCATATCAATAGCGGTTCCGACAAGCGTGTAAGCGATCAAATGGGGCAGATGTGACGTCGTCGCCATGACGATATCATGGCGCGATGGGTCCATCACGGCGACATCACTGCCGAGATTTTCCCAAAATTCGGTCAGCGCTTTAACGGCAGTTTCATCACTGCCTTCAATCGGTGTTAAGACACACCAGCGATCTTCAAATAATTCAGCGAAACCGGATTGCGGGCCGGAATTCTCGGTCCCTGCGATAGGGTGACCGGGGATGAAATGGATATCATCTCTAACCCGCTCCACCATTGCCTCTACGAAATGGCCTTTGACCGAACCCACATCCGTTAAAATCGCGCCCGCTTTCATGGACGGCATCAGCGCCATAGCTGTTGTAGATAAACGCGCCGACGGCGTACATAAAATGACCAAATCCGCTTGCGCAGCGAAGTGATCCGCAGGACCATCAGCAACGCCGTCCGCAATACCTAATTTCGTGATCGTCTTGCAGGCGGCTTCCGACGTATCCGCAATATAGATCGTCTTGCACTGGTTTTTCTGGCGTGCGGCCCGCGCAATTGAACTGCCGATCAGGCCACCGCCGACAATGAGAAGGGTTTCAAAACGCATATCTATTGTCCAATGGGTCGCGGCAAACAGCCAATGACGCGGCGGGTCGCGCTCGGCGCCAGATCATGAAAACCGTCCAGGCTGAACAGCCGGAATTTACCGCTTTGCGCGCGTAACACAGCCCCAATCGGTGGAGCGTCCTCATCCGTCACGCAGAGTAAGGTTTGATCTGCACCCGATGGTGTCAAAACAACGTCTGCTACCGCAACAGCTCGCGGCCAATCCCGGCGTCCCGTACGCGGCAATCCCGCCAAGATATGAAGACCTTCCATCGCGCCGCCCGGCCCTAATGCTGTCCACCAATTGATCATGCCCCCCGGTGGCGGTGCGGGCGATGGTAAAACAGCCACGCCTTCATCCTCAGAATAACAAGCTGCCAAAGCTGCGCTCGTTGTTGGATAGGTCAACACATCCAAGGCGGCCCCAAAACGGTCCCGTACAAGAGACCAGTTGGAGAGAGCATCCCCTTCCAGAGCAACGTGTAAACGCATCGGACCTTGAGCCGCGAGGCTGGCACTCATCAGTTCCGCCCAAATCGTGGAGACGAGGGACGCCTGTGTCGCTTCCGCTTTCGAGGCCAATTGCCGGACATGACTGTCTTCTCGCGACGGACGCCAAACACGCATACCGCCTTTGGCTTTTCTGACTTGCGCAGACAGCTCTAAACGCTGCGCAATCAGATCGAGCAGGGCATTATCAACGCGATCAATATCGCGCCGAACGGTTTCGATATCAGGGATATCGTCATTGTGAATTTCGTCAGCCATCAGATCGGTTCACACCATTCTCGTTTAGACGGGTCCGGTTCAGGGCCGGTACACCCGCAAATTTGGGTCGCGCCACCTTTTGCGCGTGACCGACATCAGAGGGCGCATAAAGACGCTTTATCGCTTCGACAAGCACAAGACCTGAAAAACCCGGCCAAACGGTTTCCCCGAAGCGTTCCGCCCCCATCACGAGGCGCGGTCGGGCCATGGCGCGAACCGGGGGAA
>CAYZGF010000028.1:0-8749 GCA_964477595.1 uncultured Algimonas sp. | reverse complement strand
CCGCGCAAGACGCTCGGCCTAGCAAAGGCGCGTACCGGCGGAATATAGAGCGCATTGGCACCCACAGTCGGTGTAAATTTCGCATTTCGCAGCGCGGCCTTGAGTTGCCGTCGCGAATAGGGCCGTCCTGCACCAAAGGGCAAGCTATCTGCGCGGGCCCACATGCCGGATCGATTGGCACAGATAATGACAATACGCCCCTCCGGCGCTAAAACGCGGTAGAGCTCTGATAAGGTTGCCGCCGTGGTTTCCGCTTCTTCCACAGCATGGATTGCCAATATGCGGTCAAATTTAGAATCGGAGAATGGTAAAGCCCGTCCTTGCGTCAGAACAGTCGCGACACCCCGCTTGCCTTCATGCGCGATGGCGCCTTGGCCTTCGGGCATCGCCAGAACCAAGCGGTTTGTGCCCGCCTCATAAGGTTCGAGATAGGGCCATGCGTAGCCATATCCCAAGACATTCTGACCCGCCAAATCCGGCCAAAGCGAGCTTAATCGCCGCGCCGCCATATCGCGCGCCGCTACGCCCAGAGGGCTGGCATAAAATTGCTCTAATCGTGTTGCGGTCTCACGCATAAATCAGGCTTAGATTATGACGCCCGCTTTTGCCAGCTTGGTGCAGCAGATGGGACGCCAAACATAAAGCCTTGCAGGTAATCCACGCCTAAGCGGCGCAAAATTTCAGCATCCGCACGATCATCCACCATTTCCGCGACCGTTTTCACACCAAATGTCTGCGCCAAATCAACCATCATGCGAATAAATGTTTGTTTGTTTTGATCAGAGGCAATGCCCTCAATCAGTGTCCCGTCAATTTTAATCATATCCGCTTCAATCGCCATCAAGTTTCGGAATGTCGTGTAGCCCGAGCCGAAATCATCAATGGCAAAGCTGCAGCCCAGCGCCCGAACATTATTTGAGAACTCGCTCGCTTTCGCCGGATCATCCAAGGCAACAGTCTCTGTCAGCTCCAATGTGATTTGTTCCGCATGTGGACCGAGGGCCTTTAAGGCAGCGATGTAGTCAGAGGCCGTCTCTTCGTCCTTGACGGTTCCGGCGGAGACATTAAGTGCGAGATGGATTCCGGGTTCTTGGTTCAGCGTATCAGAGGCCAACTCCAGGGCCCGTCTGTCCAGTAAATGGACAAGTCCCAAGCGTTCCGCCGCCATAATGAATTGTCCTGCACTGATCACTTCACCGTCTTCCCGTCTGAGGCGTAGCAGACACTCATAGTGATGAAGGCGTGACGATTTGGTCTCAATAATTGGCTGATAAGCCAGTTGAATGCGGCGTTGATTTAGAGCGTCCAGGATATCCTGAGACGTCGTCCCTCGCTGAGAACGCACGCCGTCCTGTGTCATTGTCTCCGCATAGGCACAAAACTTGGCAGAACCGGCTTGCTTCAAAGCTGTCGACGTTTGAGACAAAGCCTCTGAACCGGATATCGCCTGGGTTCGCATCTGCGTAGAACCGATGGAAATTTCACCATACAGACCGCCATGAGGCGTCTTGACCGGGGCATTTTCAAGTAAGAAAAATAAGCGTTCCGCAATCGCTTTCACATCCTCTTGAGAGGCATCATATAAAACCAGTCCGAAATCCGCGCCCTCAATCCGTCCGACGATATCGGGGGTACGAACGATGCGGGACAGGCGTCTGGCAAACTCAGTTAAAACGCGGTCCCCGGTCTCAAATCCGTAGACCTCATTAATGTCTTTTATATTCGTGATGCGGAGGCGAAGAAACGCCCCCTCCCCGCGCTGACGCTGGGCTAAAGCTGCCAAGTGATCCAAAGAGTTGGTGAGCGAGTCAAGATTGGCAAGGTCCGTTAAACCATCATGGCGGGCTAAATAGGCTGTGCGATCATCTGCTCGTTTTTGATGGGTGACATTCCGCATGACCCCTTCAATGTCTGAGGGTGTATCGGCAACGCCTGATTTTCGGCGACCTCTCTCCTCAATCCAAATTTGATCACCTTGCAGTGTCCGCCAAAGATAGGTCAATTTATACTCAGCCCCATCCCATGTCAGACGGCGGAGCGCTTTCTGACGCGCACGCGCATCGTCTTGGGACAAGCGCGACATCCAATCCAATTGTGTTTTGGGTATCTCTGAACGGGAGCTCGATAAAATGTCAGAAGCTTGCAAAGCCGGCTCAAAATGCAAGTGGTCTAAATTTGAAATCCGGAAAGGCGCAGCACGCAAGAGTGAGAGCGTGACATCATCATCCCAAACGCCCGCAATTCGCGTCAAGCGGTCGCCTTTTGCAACATGTCTATCCATGATTACGTCCGCACATGAACACAACTTGAGGTGTAATTCTTAAGATTCATGGAATCAATCACCGAAACCATCGGCCACTGCAAAGTCACGACGGGCCGCCGCAATTGTCACCATAAAGCCAGCCATAACATCCAGCAACGCCATCACCATAATCAGGAAAAAGACAGACGTGGCGAAGGCCGGAAGGAGCAGAAACTCGATCAAACAAACAACAAATAAGATAAGCGAAAAGGCGTGATTCATCACCGCGGCCCGCCCAATGCCTGTTGATTTAATCAGCTCAAAAAACAGCATAAGCAAAGCCCCGGCAACCAAGGCATGTCCGGGTGTGATGTGCCAGGTCACGCCGCTTGTCATGGGGACCGCAAATACATCCGTATCCAAGCGCTCACGCATGCTCTCAATTGTGGAGAGTGTTGCCCCGCCTAAAGCCAGAATATTATAAATCACCACAGGGATGATCATGAGTGGAAAAACGGTAAAAAATCGCACAGCGCGGTCTCGAATCAATAAGGTTAGAAAATCTTACCCGCTGAACCGTTTACGACATGTTAACCCTTAGGGCTTGAGACGCCTAAAGCTCGTCCACGCCCCCGGGGAGTTTCATACGCTTTCGCAACCAGATGACTCCGCGCAAATCCGCGATACTGACCTTCAACCGTCCGAAATTCGTATATTTGCTTTCCCCGAACTCACGCGCGCGGTGGTTCACGTCCGCAAATTCAATAGCATAACCCTCACGCAACATGAGTGCCGGAATATATCGATGGATGTGGTCAAAATAGGGAAGCTCCAAAAACGCATCCCGACGGAAGAGTTTCAAGCCGCATCCCGTATCATCGGCTTCATCCCGTAAAAGGCGTTTACGGACCCCGTTACCGAAACGAGACGCAACTTTCTTAGCCGCTGAGTCAATGCGTTTGGCCCGTCGACCACCGACCATGCCGAGATTGTCCGGCGCGTCCGTCCGGGTCATTTGCGCATAAAGCGCAGGAATATCTGCCGGATCATTCTGCCCGTCACTATCCAATGTCGCAATAATCGGCGCGCGAGCAGCCCGGACCCCGGAACGCACACCGCGGGATTGTCCGGAATTCTCCCGATGTGACAAAACACGTAAGTATGGAAAGCGCGATTTCATATCGACCAAGACAGATTTCGTTTCATCCGTTGACGCGTCATCGATAAAGATCATCTCATAAGGTGTCGCGAAAAGCGCCTTTGCAATCTCCGACGCCAAATTCTCAACATTCTCGGCCTCGTTAAAGGCGGGAACGACAACCGAAATCAGGGGATCAGCCTGCGAGTCAGGATTTTTTTGTGCAATCGACATATCGGCCTCATGTCATGAAAACGGCGCCCCATCAAAGGCGAAAACGCTTTTGTACACTCGCGTGATAGGATAGGCGCTCCTTATGTTGGGCTTTCTTACACATCGACGTTGGCACGTCATGATTCTGGCTATTCTGACGCTGGCACTGGTTTTGCCCGGCTTGGCCAGCTTGCCTGTAATTGACCGGGATGAGGCCCGCTTTGCACAAGCCAGCGTTCAGATGGCTGAGACCAACGATCTTTTGAATATAAAATTCCAAGATGAGGCCCGGAATAAAAAACCTGCCGCCGCTTATTGGGCGCAGACGGCTATGATTAAAACCTTCGCACGAGACGGCGAAAACCGGATTTGGGCGCAACGCTTACCGTCTGTTCTGGCAGCGCTCCTGACGATATTAGCGCTTTATTGGGGCAGCCTACGCATGGTGGGACGAAAAGCGGGCTTGATCGCCTGCGCCCTGCTCGCAACGTCCCTTATTTTTGTTTTTGAAGGTCATATTGCGAAAACGGACGCTCTGCTGTGTGCGTCTACCACTATCATGTTTGCGAGCCTGGGACGATTGCGTAACAGCTCGGGACGGCTTGAAGTCTGGGCTTTCTGGATTGCCTTAGGCTGGTCTATAATGATCAAAGGTCCGATTGGTCCCGTTTTGGCAATCTTTAGCCTCTTATCCCTTTGGATTTGGGAACGTGATTTATCTTGGGCGCGACCGCTCTGGAACTGGGGGGCCATTGTCACTTTCATATTGATTTGGTTGCCCTGGGGCATTGCGATGTACGTTGTCACGGATGGTGCCTTTTTTGTGGAAAGCCTTGGTAAAGACTTCGGCGGCAAAGTTGTGTCAGCTCAAGAAAATCACGGCGCTCCACCCGGCTCTCATTCGCTTGCGATCTGGCTGACCCTCTGGCCGGCCAGCCTCTTCCTCCTGCCCGGGCTGGCTTACGCTATAAAATCGGTGAGGTCGGCAAGGGATAATCCGGTAATTAAGTCTATGAAGCTTGCCCTATGCTGGGTTGTTCCGTTCTGGATTCTTATTGAAATTATGCCGACGAAGCTGCCGCATTACGGATTACCCGTTTTTCCGGCTCTCTGTTTGATGATTGGTGCATCTGTCTTGGCGATGGATCAAATGCTGGGGTTTGCAAAATCCCGATTTGCAGGCGGTCTTATATTTATTGTGATGACAGCTCTCCTGTTAGGTGGATTGCTTTTTGCGCAAAGCCTCTACGGGGATATTGAGAAAGCCGCGATTGGTTATGTCATTTGCGGGACGTCGGGGGCTTTGGCTTTGTTGGCAGGCTTTGGCCTTTGGGGGCGGAAAATACGTCTCTCTCTATATTCGGCACTCTTATCCTCAATTGTCGTCATGATTGGTGCTTACAGCTATATTTTGCCGAACCTCACAGACCTTGATACCTCTGAGCGCCTCGCCATTGAACTGGAACAGTTTGCGCCGGGCATAGAGAGCAGGAAAATCCATAGTCCGCATTTCACAGAACCCAGCCTCGTCTATCATCTTGGCAAGGACATAAATGTTAAGGCCGGCGAGGTCAGTTTGGCCGATGGAAACGTAGTGATTTTAAATTCCCGCCGTGACGGCGTTGTATCTATAAGCAATACTTTGGCGAAATCGGCTCAAAATCGAGGACTTTGTCTTGCCACATCGAATCCCGTCAAAGGGTTCAATTACTCAAAAGGCGTGCCGCTAACGCTGGTTATTTTGAAGGAGGCACCTTGCGCGGCGTCTCTCCAAGAAGAGCAGAGCTAAGCGACAGAATATAAGCCCGGCCAACGATCGCTATCGCCATAAATGGCGCCGCGAGAACTGTCAGGATTTTTGATGTCGGTCCGGGTGTATAATTCCAGAAATACCGAACAAAGCCTTTGAGCTTTTCTTTTTCAATCCAGACACGCGGTACATTAGACGTCGAACCATAATGCATGACCGTCGCGCCGGGGACAAAACCGACCTGCCCGCCCATCTGACGCGCCCGGCGACATATTTCGATATCTTCCACATGAAGAAAATAGCGTTCGTCAAAGCCGCCCATTTTCTCAAAACTTGGACGATCCGTCATGAGGCACGCCCCCGAGATAGTATCTATTTGGACAGGCTGCGTTGGCAGCGGGTCTGTTTCACGGTGGATAGAGCGCAATCCCGGGATAATTTCCAAAACCGGTAAGAAACCGACAAGCGCTGAAAGCGGCGTCAACGCACGACGACGCGCACCACGCTGTTCCTGTCCTTTTTCATCCCGCAGCAGTCCACCCGTGATCCAAGGTTCCATCAGGCAATCTCCCGCATTTGCCAGCTGTCTGGCCGCACCTTTTGCGATGACTGCGTCGGGATTCAGGAACAACAGGTAATGGCCTGTCGCCAAATTGGCACCATAATTACATGCGCGTGCAAATCCGATATTACCGTGCCCCTGCAAGAACCGAATGCGGGTTCGTTTGGCCGTAAGTTCAGATAAGCGGGCGCGGGCACTTTCCGTATTTCCATTATCGACCACAATCAGTTCGTGAATATCGCGGTCTTCAAGGACTGCGGTAATGGCCTCCATCAAAGCGGGACCGGTCATATAGCTGACCATAATGACGCTAATGGGGCGTTTTCTTGCAGCCTCTGGCGGCATAGCCATATCGCTGTCATCCGTTGTGACAGCAGCAGCTCTACCGACCGGCAATGTGACGATCTGTGTCAAATCCATACTCCTTGCGCCCACGAGTAAGACCCCCGGAGGAGGCCTCTAGTCGCATAACCACATGAGTGTAAAGGGAATTTTAGTTTATTTTTATGTGACCCTTGAGCTTTCAAGGACCTTTTTAGCATCATTTCGAGCAACCAAACAAAATAAACCTGCGGCCAAAGCGATCAAAGCCCACCACCAATGCTGCCAAACTCCAACAGTAACGGCACCACTTGTTGCGATTGTGACGACCAGACCCGTTACGCCAAAAGCGAGGATTGGATTTTGACACGCTTTCAGCGCAGGTTTCATCAATGCCACGAGAAAAGCGACGGTCAGAACAACACCGACCAGACCCGTTTCCAACCAGATATGCAATCCGATATTGTGTGGATGCATCGACATCACGACAATATCCCGACCGTCCGGGGCGCGAAATGTGAGCGCTTCGTAAGACCGAGCGGAGTCAAATCCATGACCGATAAGAGGAGCCTGTCGAATGAGGTCCCAACTATAATCCCACATACGCAATCTGTGTTCCCACGACAGGGGAAGCTGTCGCATAAACTCCACATCTGCAAATGATGACAGCCAACCCAGCAGCGGCGCAAAGGCGACACTGGCGATCGCCAGACAAAAAGCGAGGGTTATCCCGAGCTTGGGCCGCCAATAAGCCAGGCCTGCAAAACCGCCTGCGAGGACTAAGGTGGGTATCACGATGGATAGATTATTGAGCTGGGCCGAGGCCATTAAGCCCGCAAAGGCTAAGAGTGCGATCACCCACCCTCGCTTAAATCGGAGCATGAGCAATGCGGCGACCGGCCATAAGAGTTGCGCATAGCTGACTTGACCGCGGCCTAAATTCATTTCCGCATCGCCTCGTCGTTTGACCGGGTCCTCGCCCGCAACAACGGGATCACCCCAAAGTGAAAGACCAAATCCGCTGGCAGCATCAATCAGCAGAAGCAGTACACCCAACACACCGACGAAAATGACGGCCCAACACATGACCTTGGCAGAGGCATCTGACAGTCTCAAAATTACAGTTGGTATAAAAAGCAAGGCGACGACCAAGCCGAAGAGGATGGACGCATTCCCGCCCCAAAATGCGGCCTCATGGGGGCTCCACAAGGTCGAGAGCCAAGCCCAAAAGACAAAAGCCAAGAGTAAAACAGGCCAGAGTGATTTCAAATATTCGGTCTGTCTTCGGTTCACCGCAAAGGCAACCAATCCCGATACGCCGATCAAAAACCCCGCGGCCTGAAACCCCAAGCCTCCGGCCAACGCTAATATCGGCATAAGCAACACGGTCAGCCAGAGCCAGCCCTGACCAATGCCATCGACACCTTTGACCAGCAGCGCCCCCACTGCCCTATCCGCGTTTCATATCAGGCGGTGTTGCCTCTTCAGTGAAGGCCGTTATCGCATCCTCAACCGTGAGGATTGTTTGATCGCGAGACCCCAAGCGGCGGATGGCGAGCTTGCCTTCTTCCATCTCCTTACGGCCCACAACAGCGATAACAGGTATCTTCCGGTCGGCAGAAAGTTCGCGAATTTTGTAATTAATTTTCTCATTGCGCACATCCAACTCTGCGCGAAGGCCAGCGGCTTTCAGTTTCGCAACTACCTCCGCAGCGTAATCATCTGCATCCGATGTGATGGTCGCGACAACGACTTGAACTGGTGAGAGCCAGAGCGGGAATTTGCCCGCATAATTTTCGATCAAAATCCCCAAGAACCGCTCAAACGAGCCCAGCACAGCGCGGTGCAACATGACGGGGGCATGTTTCTTATCGTCATCGCCGATATAAGATGCCTCGAGGCGTTCGGGTAGATTCGGGTCAAGCTGGATCGTGCCGGCCTGCCACTCACGGCCAATCGCATCGCGCAGGACGAAATCGAGCTTGGGCCCGTAAAACGCGCCGTCACCTTCATTTAACTCGACTTCCAGACCGGACGCATCAGCCGCTTCTTTCAGCGCCGCTTCGGACATATCCCAATAGTCATCAGAGCCGACACGGACATCCGGGCGGGTGGAGAATTTCACTTTCACATCATCAAAACCAAGATCCGCATAGACGGATTTCAGCAATTCGGTGAAGCCTTTGACCTCATCCGTCACCTGCTCAAGCTTACAGAAAATGTGGCCGTCATCCTGAACAAAACCACGCACACGCATGAGGCCGTGCAGCGCACCTGACGGCTCATAACGATGACAGGACCCAAATTCCGCATAGCGCACAGGCAGGTCGCGATAGGATTTCTGGCCCTGATTAAACACCTGAATATGACAGGGGCAATTCATCGGCTTGAGCGAAAGAACTTTGTCCTCTTCGGCAATTTCCGCGACGAACATATTCTCGCGATATTTTTCCCAATGGCCCGACGCTTCCCAGAATTTCCGGTCCATGAGCTGCGGCGTTTTGATTTCCTGATAGCCATATT